>CAMOJK010000025.1 GCA_946616835.1 uncultured Lachnospiraceae bacterium | reverse complement strand
CGGCGCAATTGCGAGTGTCGTTCTAAGTAGTTCAGTTAGTGGGAAGTTTTAGTTATAAAGTATTCTTACCCCATTCCTCTTCCCTGCGGAGCACATCCTCGTACACAGGTGTAGCAAGCTCGTGGGGCAGGATGATATTTCTTCCTTCTTCTCCCTGCAGAAGCCTTACAGCTTCCCTTACCGCCTCCGCTGCTATACCTGAGAAATCCTGCTTCACGGTATGCATCTTTTGGGCCGCATAGGACATAAGCCCTATTCCGTCAAAACCGCATATGGGATGGTAAACATCCATCTCCTTAAGTGCGAACATTGCACCTATTGCCATAAGATCTGATGCACAGGCGATCATATCCGTATCATTGCCTTCCCGGAAAGTGATCTCCCTTGCCTTTCTCTCACTGAAATCCGCATATTCGACCTTAAGATTCAGCTTATGCTTAGTGGCAAACTCCTTTATCCCCTGAATGCGTCCCTCTGTAACATATGCATTCTTTTTGCCGGCTATATACAGCACCCTGTCGCCGGAAACCTGGGGAAGAGTTGCTTCCGCCACCTCAAACTGTGCCTGCTTCTGATCGATCCAGACTGACGATATCCCGTCCTCCGCGATCGGTGAATCCACTACCACCGTCTTAAAGCATTTTCTGTATACCACTTCCTTAAGGACATTGTCGTCCTTGTTGAATCCAAAGAATACCACGGCGCCTATGCCCAGGGACTGAAACTCTCCTATGATCTCATCGGCAGTCAGGTCATCCAGCATGGAATAAAAATAAGTCCTTACTGTCAGGCCCTGTTTTTTTGCCTCTTCCAGAGCTCCGGAAAGGTACCTCATATCCAATTCATCTATGGACTGGGACTGCTCAACGGAATTGATGACCAGTGCGATGCGTATCCTTGTTTTGGAAGAAAGTGCAGCGGCAATTGCATTGGGCACATAATGAAGCTCCTGTATTGCATCATTTACCGCCTGCCTCGTCTTCTCGCTGACATTCGGATAGCCGTTCAAGACCTTGGATACGGTCGATATGGCAACACCCGATCTGTCCGCAACATCCTTTATAGTAACCATTCCAAAACCCCGAGAAAATCTGATCTAATCTTTGTTTCTGTCCTGCACGACCTGTGGCAGCCGTTGTTTTTGGCACCTAAACATTTTAGTAGGAATCACGCTAAAATTCAAGTGGAAATCGTTTTCCTTGCCTCCCCGGATCCGATCAGATATCACTTCAGATTTTCAGTTCTGCCCGTTATAATCAATGGTTTCAGCTATATACCTTACCTCGCAGTATGCAGAATACTCCGTCTGCTCCCACTCGGCCATAACGCGTCCTACTGCTGCTTCTACAGCTTCCTGTTCCATTTCCGGAAGTAGCAGAAAGAAACGGTTCTGTCTGCTCTGAAAAATTATATCCGTTCTCCGCAGATGTTCCCTCAGGATTTCTTCAAAGCACATGACCGCATCCGAAAGCGGTGTTTCTCCGCATTTTGCATCAATGGCAAAAAGCAGCTTGCAGGCTTTTGACTTAAATCTTTTAAGGAAACGGATTATAAAACGGTAATTGGCCGAAAAAGCATCCTGCCCCAGTACCATGGCACCCCTGCCTGCCCCCCGTTCTTCAACGAGCCGTGTCACGCGTATCAGTTCCCTGCCCAGATCACTGTCAGAATCCTCTGTATCCTCTATCTGCGAACTGTATACTTCATATCCGTGTTTTCCACCCTGCTTTACCCTGTACAGACTGCTGTCGGCATACTGGAAGAGTACAGAATAATCCGTGCCGAACTCAGGCACCAAAACCACACCGACAGATATTCCAAGGGGAATGCCGAACTCCTCCCCCATAAGTTTTTCGGCTTCGGCGGTCAGCAGGACGTTTAGCCGGTTTACCAGCGCCTCTATGCTGCTTATTTCAACCACGCCTCCCAGGAAGAGCATAAACTCATCTCCGCCTATCCTGCTGGCAATGTCATTCTCCCTGATACTGCGTCGCACGATATCGGCAAATGCACCCAGCACCCGGTCTCCCATATCATGTCCATAAAGGTCATTTACCAGCTTAAAGCTGTCAATATCAAGCACCATAAGTGCCCCTGTATTTTTCTCACATAGAGCAGAAATCTTTTCCGTTCCGCTGCTCTTGTTTAAAAATCCGGTAAGCTTGTCTGTAGAAGCTTCTTCAGCCAGGTCCTCGAGCATCCTGCTGTTCTTAACAATATTGCTTATGCGGCTGACCAGTATCTCTCTGTCAAAAGGCTTTCTTATAAAATCCGATGCGCCTTCCGACAGTCCCCGCTTTTCCGTCTCCGCATCTTCATCGCCGGTAAGAAAGATCACAGGTGTCGGGAGCCTGTCCTGATTCTTCTCATACTCCCTGAGACGCTTCAAAGCCTCAAAGCCATCCATTTCCGGCATCATAATGTCAAGAAGTATAAGATCCGGCTCATTCTTTTCCATAAACTTAAGCATATCTTTACCGGATCTCATACAGGATACTTTCATTCCCCGTGAATTCAGCAGTTTTCTTGCATTTGTAAGGCACAGGGCATCATCATCCACGACTGCTATCCACTCCTGCATCATTAACTCCCCTCTTCCTTGGGCCAAAGCTCCTCCTATACATCACCACTCTTGCACCGAACTAAAAATATTAAAGTAATTAAATATTATAACATATATAGACAGTACGAAACAAACCATCATATTTGATATTATCGGCTGATTACGATATACTTTAAGTTAAAATATAGTCAGGACAATCCGATATACTATATAGATATTGCAGATATGAAATCTTCATGGGGGGAGTTGTACTATGAAATCTTTTATTAAAGAATCTTTTATAAAAAAAAACTTTTTTACAATTATGAATGAAAAAACAAATAAAAAAAATGATAAAGGCTTTACACTGGTGGAGCTCATAGTGGTGCTGGTCATACTAGCCATACTGGCAGCAATACTGATACCCACTCTGATCGGATATATTGAAAAGGCAAGGAATGAAAGATACCTGACCGCAGCAAAAGTTTGCAAGGATGCCGCTCAGGCGAAATTTGTCGAATTATATGCGCCTAATGGAAATATCGCGACAGACCATTCCGTTGTTACCGGCGAAAACCTCAAGGGAATAAGCAACAATGGAGACATGGATGTAGTATATAACGAGTTTGGCCAGGATATCCTCTCCATGGCAGGTGTTACCGGTGATACGGCACCCTATTTTTTCATGGTAGCCGTAGGCAGCAATCAGGACAAGACTACAATCAACAAGAAAAATGAAGACGGTCCCACAGAGCAGACTGAAGATTTTGACAAATTTACCATTTTTTATGCCGTATACATAGAAACGGAGGATGCCAAGCCCTGGTACTATTATAATGGTGAATGGACAACCACCAGCCCCAGATACAATGATAACGGCAAGACTATATTTAACGGAAACAATGTAGTAACAGAGGGTCCGCTTAAAGGGAAAAGGCTGCAGTACTATCTGATCTCAAATAAAACAAAATATACTTCCCAAAAAAATAACACCAGAGGTCCATTTAACACACCGGGTTTTTGGACCTGGCTTAACAGCATGAAATAATCCGGTATAAAAATGATTTCCGAAAATCTGATCAGTATATTTCATATAGCGATACGAGAGAGGAACATTTATGAAGAATAAGAAAATTACTGCTCTGCTTCTTTTCGCAGGCCTAGGACTCTGCGCCATCAGCTGTTCGAATATAACTTCGGAAAATCTGAATGCTTCAACTGCTGGATCTTCTTTATCTGAAAAAGGCACAGGAGCTGCCATAGAATTCGATAATGTCACAAATACACCATATGATGAAGACAGCTTACGGGATGCATACCTTGAGTATTCCTTTGACCTTTGCAGGAAAACCGTGGCTAAGGGAGATAATAATGAAAATATAATGATCTCCCCCACCTCAGCATTCATAGCGCTTGAAATGACTGCTGCAGGCGCGAGAGGCACCACCCTGGAAGAGCTGAGCGCTCTTCTGAAAGGCACGGAGCCTGACATGCCAATGGAAGTCCAGCATTTTGCCATCGATTATCAGAACCGGCTCAATAATGCAAAAGGAGTAAAACTACGCTCCGTCAATTCCATCTGGCTTAATTCCGATATTCTGAATGGAAAAATAAATAAGGATTTCACAGATTACGCCGGAAGCAAATACCACTCTGAAATAAATGAATCAGCCTTCGGTCCGGATACCGTAAATGAGATCAACGGCTGGGTTGATGACAACACAGACCACATGATCCCCACCATCATCCGGGATCTCGATCCGCTCTCTGCGGCAGTCCTGGTAAACGCAATAGCGTTCGACGGTGAATGGGCTGTAAAGTATGAGGATGATCAGGTCCATGAAAATGATTTCACAAATGCTGACGGAAAAAGCGAAGACGCACTCTATCTTGCTGAAACAGGCAGTATTTACTTTGAATCCGATAAGGCTGTGGGATTCATGAAGCCTTACGACGGCAATGAATATGCCTTCCTTGCAATACTTCCCAAGGAGAGAATAAACGCCAATGACTTCATGGCGGATTTCACTGCCGATGACTATCGTGAATTCTATGACAGTAAGACAGAAGGTGGTGAAGTCCGTACCATAATCCCTGAGTTCACCTACGATTATGAGTATCTGATGAACGACACTCTTAAAGATATGGGCATTAATACCGCCTTTTCCTCTGCGGATGCAGATTTTTCAAATATCGCTGAATTAAAAGATAACAATCTGTTCATATCAAGAGTCATTCACAAGACACATATCGAGCTTGACCGGAACGGTACAAAAGCCGCAGCTGCAACAGCAGTGGAAATAAGAGAGAATAGCATAGACTACAAGGAAGTCTACCTCGACCGCCCCTTTGCCTATGCCATAGTAGACACAGAAAACGGAGTACCTGTTTTCATCGGCACTGTAAACAGCGTAGATGGCATGGCTGAACAGATTGAAGCTCATACTGCGGATGAAGCTTCGCCTGAGAATGGCAGCGAACCTGCAGCCAGTGACGAAACACAGGCGCCTGCAGCTGATTTTGAACCGGCCGATTCCAGATTTGCATTCGAAACCAAAGACATATACGGAAATACAGTAAACGATGATATCTTCTCACAATATGATGTCACTGTTGTAAATGTATGGGGAACCTTCTGCTACTACTGTATAGTGGAAATGCCGGAGCTCCAGGAGTGGTATGAGTCCATGCCCTCCAATGTAAATATAATAGGCATAGTCTGTGATATACAAAATGAAAATGACTCCTATTACATCAGTGAGGCGCAGAGCATAGTAAAAGATACCGGAGTCGCTTATACCAATCTCATCCCGAAAGACGGATTATTAAAACTGATGGGTGAGATTTCAGCCGTTCCCACCACTTACTTCATAGACAGAGAGGGCAATGTGGTAGGCAGCACAGTGTACGGTGCCGATGTGGATGCTTATAAGCGTGAGGTCGAGAAACTGCTTAAATAATAATATCAGTATTGTCATTGCAGCATTATGCATAATCCATGCAGGTGATTCCTGCAAAAGGGTCCTGTTTATGCCAGAAAAAAACAGCTTTTCATACGCATATCGTTATTGCTTTTATCAGCAGCCTTTATCGCTTTCGGCATATACAGGGGTGAAATGGATGCCGATCCTCTTTACAACCTGCGCTCTGCCGAATGTATAAGATGCGGAAAGTGTGTGGCCGGGTGTCCGACTAAAGCAATATCTTTGGGATTTAAAACGGAGTGTCATTCCGATGACACTCCGCATACTTAATACCATATCAGATTAACTATACAAATCCATTATTATTCTACAGTCACGCTCTTGGCTAGATTTCTGGGCTTATCCACATCTTCTCCCTTGGCAACAGCCAGATAATATCCAAGAAGCTGAAGTGGAATTATCGCAAGACTTGCCGCAAAACATTCAAGTGTCCTCGGTACATACACCGCAAAATCCACCGTATCCTCTACACTGTAGTTTCCATATGTGGTCAGTCCGAAAAGGTATGCTCCTCGGCTCTTTACCTCAACCATATTGGACCTGGTCTTCTCAAAAAGATCCGGCTGAGTCATTATACCTATCACAAGAGTATCTTTTTCGATAAGAGAGATAGTTCCGTGCTTAAGCTCACCTGCTGCGTAAGCCTCAGAATGTATGTAGCTTATTTCCTTCATCTTAAGGCTGCCTTCAAGACCTATAGCATAGTCAATACCTCTTCCGATAAAGAAAACATCCTGTGCGTTGGCATATTTTGCAGCAAACCATTGTATGCGTTCCTTATCATCAAGTATCTTTTCTATGCTGCCCGGTATCTGCTCAAGAGCTGTTATAAGTTCCTTTATCTTTTCCTCATCAAGAGTCCCGGTAAGCTCACCTATCTTGATTCCCAACAGATAAAGGGTGATAAGTTGCGCACTGTAAGCCTTTGTAGTTGCAACAGCAATCTCAGGTCCGGCACAAGTATACATCACATAGTCCGCCTCTCTTGCTATAGTAGAGCCGAACACATTAACTATCGCCAGGGTAGGTATACCCCGCTCATGCGCAAGTCTCATTGCAGCAAGAGAATCTGCAGTCTCACCAGACTGTGAGATAACCACCACAACGGAATTTTTCATAAGCTTCGGATCACAGTATCTGAATTCCGATGCAAGGTCAACCTCCACCGGAACATCCGTCATACCCTCTATTACATTCTTGCCCACAACACCTGCGTGATATGCAGAACCACATGCAACAATATATATGCGTTCAAGGCCTTTAAGTACCGCATCTATCTTCGCACCGCCGGCATCCTCTATTGCGCCATTTTTTTCCAATGAAGATAAATCAACCTTTTCCCCATCACAGTACTGCTTCATGGTTTCGGTGATGGCCTTTGGCTGCTCATGGATTTCCTTCATCATAAAATGCGCATATCCACATTTGTCCGCACTTTCAGCATCCCACTCTATCTCTGTCTCTTCTTTCTTGATCTCATCACCATCCAGATTATAGAAAGTAATGCCTGCAGCGGTCAGACGGCCCAGCTCCATATTGCCGATATAATAAACCTTACGGGTATATTTAAGGATAGCCGGAACATCAGATCCCAGAAATACTCCGGCATCACTTATGCCAAGTATCATGGGATTATCCTTTCTTGCTACATATATCTCACCGGGATAATCTTTGAACATAACTGCAAGAGCATACGATCCGCGAATACGCACCAATGCATGGTTTATAGCATCTACAGGAGTTCCTACATACTTTTTGTAATAATAATCAATAAGCTTTATAGCTACTTCTGTATCCGTCTCAGAATAAAAATGATAATCGTGCCGGGTCAGTTTCTGACGGAGTTCCTGAAAATTCTCAATTATTCCATTGTGAACACCTACAACATTCATGTCATCACTGCAGTGCGGATGTGCATTCAGTTCCGAAGGCTCGCCATGAGTAGCCCATCTGGTATGTCCTATACCACATGTTCCCTTTACAGCTTTACCGTGATCTGTCTTGTTGGCCAGCTTCTTTAAACGTCCCATAGCCTTGACTATAACGATATCATCATCACCATTGCGTACAGCTATGCCGGCCGAATCGTACCCTCTGTATTCAAGCTTCTCCAAACCTTCCAGAAGAATTGGCGCAGCCTGGCTCTTACCTACATATCCAACTATTCCACACATAATATCCCTCCATCACGGATCATATTTGTCAGGTCAATTCCACCTTACTGTTTGACCTCGGAATTTTTACCACCGGTCAACATAACAAGTAGTATTTTATAACATACGACAGCTATTGTCCATCCTAAGCGATTTTTCAGGACAATAGCCTGACTTCCCGGACAGATTGATAATTCACGAAAATACAGATTTATTTCATTCTCAGGATTATTCCCATAAAAAATGCGGCACCACTTTTTATATAAGAGCTCAGGATCGCCAATATTCAAAGAATCGTGTCATATTTTGTGAAAAAAAGGGTTATTTTTATTGATTTTGGGTTACTTTGCGTAACTGTCAGTTACACCATGAACGCCCCTAAAACCCTTGCCCCGTCTGGGGTTTGCGTATTTTCAAGGGATTATCAGAAATTTAGAAAAACTGCGGGTGACAGGACTTGAACCTGCATACCTGTCGGCAATAGAACCTAAATCTATCGTGTCTGCCAATTCCACCACACCCGCATGGCTATAATTTTACACTATTTTTTCTTTTTTTTGTCTTTTTTTTGCTCTTCTTCGTCAATTTCAGTTTCTTCGGTAACTATGCGGCCTTCTTCGGCATTTTTAACCACCTGCTCACTAAAGGATGCCATTATGGTTTCAGCCTCTGTTTTCTCTTCAACCTTCATGAAGGGCTTTTTAGCCTTCACATCAACCACGGTTTTGCGTTCCTTGGACCTTGCCAGTTCTTCCAGCAGCAGTTCATTAGTATCATCATTGCCATCAGAATAGACCTCAGGCTTTTTCATGGGAGTGCCATCCGGATTGAGACCGAACTCTTTCATGATATCATATTCTTCTTCCTCAGGAGAAGTAATTTTTTCAGCAGCTTCTGTTGGCTCTGCCATGTCATTTTTGACTGCCTCTGCAGCTTCAGCCTCTTTCTTTGCCGCTGCCGTGCCAGCATCCTTTTTTGCTGCTGCTGCAAGATCTTCCTCTGTCAGCTCATCACAGAGCACCAGCTGATTTCTTCCATGCTCCTTACCATAGTATAGTCCGGCATCCGCCCTCTTTATCAGGTCATTTACATCCAGATCCGCATTACCTGCCACAAGTCCCATGGTCATAGTCACATTTATGTTGTAGTCACCGTATGAAATAGTGCTCTTCCTTAGCTTTTCAAGCAGCGCTTCAATCTTGCCACGGGCAGCATTTACATCTGCAGTTTCATATACCAGCAGGAATTCCTCTCCACCCCATCTTACAGCGAATCCGCAGCCTAGCATCATCTTCCGCAGCTCTTCTGCAACGAACTTAAGTACTTCATCACCGGCATCATGACCATATGTATCATTTACCTTCTTAAAGAAATCAATATCACCGATTGCCATTGCAAAAGGCTGTCCAGTGCGAAGGAAAGAGGCCTGAACATTCTTCATCCGCCCTGTACCGTAACGCCTGTTATAGAGAAGAGTAAGCGGATCCTTCTCCACCATGACACGGAGTACATCACGCATCTTGACCACTGCTGCACCGGTCTCACCGATCTCATCATTACGCTTCTGTGTCCGCTCGTTCATTACTGCATCCACCTTGCCGCCGATTACAGTCTGAAGGAAAGACTTGATGTCTCCTACCGCTGAAACAATTCCTGTGGTATAGCGTATACTGATTATGGATGCCACAAGCATTGAAAGTATCGTAACTATCAGCATCGGGAAAATAGAACCATTGATCTCAGCCAGAACTTCTTTGGCCTTTCTTCCGGTACCTATCATTCCGATAAATGTCCCGTCACTGTTGTAAATAGGTATGTAGCACACATAATAATCCGTTCCGTTTATGTCAGCCCTGAACCTCAGCGCATCATCCTCTCTCTCCATGGCAGAGTATACGGCACCGTTCACACCTGTGGCCACACATCTGCTGCCATCCTCATGACACAAAGTGGTCAGGATACGGGCATCTTTATAGAAAAGAGTCACCTCCATCCCGGTTTCTTCCTTCATCCGGTCGATTATATCAAACTCCCCGGTCAGCTCTTTTTCACCTTTATAGAGCGAAACAAAGGCAGTACCTTCGCCTTGCAGAACATAGTCACCGGGATACAGCTCATCATAGGTAACCATCACAGAATTAGCCGCTGCCTTTAACGACCTGTCCACTTCATCCACGAAAACCCCCTCATAGTGCCTTATTGCAAAAGTAACTATGATACATCCCATAGCAAGCATGGGCAACACTGTCGAAAGAAGTATGGCAATCTGTAATTTCCCTATTTTTTTATTCATGCAGCGTTCCTCTTTCCGCTATTTTAATACGAATATTCCGGCTTATCTTCGCCTCTGGCGGCGGCACCGGTTACCTTCACCTCTCGAATATTCCGGTCTGACGGCACTTCAAAAAGTGGAACCTTAAGAATATCATGAATTACTGAGTTTAGCCCCCTGGCACCAATATCCATGCTAAGCACCTTTTCAATTATCACATCCAGAGCCTCATCAGTAAATGTCAGCTTCACATCATCCTCTTCCCTGAATTCATTTTCATAGCGTACTATTACATTATCCTCAGAATCGGTAAGTATACATTTCAACTGCTCTTTTGTAAGCTTGCTTAAAACACCTACAGAGTGAAGTCTGCCCGCCAGCTCAGGTTTCATGCCGTATTTTATAAGATGCTTTTGATCAAGATTATCACGAGACAGTTGAAAGGCTTCTGTTTTCCTTACTTCACTGCCAAAGCCTATCCCGGACCTGCCTATATCCTTTTCAACAATTTTATCCAGGCCTTCGAAGGCACCGGCACATACAAAAAGTATATTGGAAGTATCCATCCTTATAACAGAGGATCCTCCGACCGGAACATCAAGCTCAGTACCTTCAAGCATGCCCAGAAGCTGGCCCTGAAGCTCATCATTTATATCACCCCCCCTCGAATATCTCTTCGAAGGCACGATCTTGTCAAATTCATCACAGAAAACTATCCCACTCTGAGCCATTTCAAGATCCCTTCCTGCCCTCTCATAGAGAGTGGTAAGAGCTTCCTCTTTATTTCTTCCCTTCCATGGAGTAGCTACTATTCCGCTGAAATCCGTTACCACCACAGGCACATTTACTAAGTTGGATATACGGCGTATCATTTCGGTTTTGCCGCTTCCTGTAGGCCCTATCATAAGTATGTTGGTTTTTATAAGCTTTGCTTCCGGATTTGCCAGCCGCAGGTAGTGGTTATATACAGCAGTACTTAATATTCGCTTTGTCTCGTCCTGCCCCACCACGAAACGGTCCAGATATGCTTTTATGCTCTCTGGCGTCATTGTTTCCAAAAACTTCTTAAAACGCTGTCTGTATACCATATCCCTGCCCTTGCCGATATTAAGGCGTTCCTTGGACAGTCTGGGGGGCTGGGTGCTGCGGTTATATTTTACCTTGCACACGGAAATCATTCCCAAATGAGCATCCTGTTCATCATCATCATCAACAAATATGACTTCGTATTCAATAAACTTAAAACACTGGTCTATATCTGTATTTGTTATCTCATTTTCAAGATTTCCGCCATCGGCAAATACCGGATCATTTTTATAGGCTGTTGACACCTCTGTTATTATTGCCCAGAACGGTGCGCGTCTGCCATCATCAAAATAGCTTGCACCCATAAGCTTGCATATACTGTCTATATTATGGTCATTACGCGGTCTGCATTTTACAAGATAATATACTATGAGAGTAAGGTAATCCACGATAAGGGCAGGATCATCCATCCCCCCCTCCGTATCCCCAATATATTCCAGATACTCGCTGATTTCAGAGGCAATATATTCCGAAATTTCATTCGGATCTTTTTTTAAAAAAACTTTATTCATCTCTCACCATACTGGCGCACAAGCTCACTTAAAGGCTTGTCTCCAGTGCTGTCTCCGTATATATATTCCGGTGCATTGCCATTTTCCACAGTATCGGCAGTTATCCTTATGATCTTCACGCCCTTTAGCCCCGGGGCAATATACCTTATCGGCAGCATTATCTCACCTAATATCACTCTAAGTGCCCTGGCACCAACCGGAAGCTCTGCTGCTTTCTTTGCAATCAGTCTTAGCGCTTCATCAGTAAACTCAAGGGACGCCCCGCAGGACAGTTCTATTTCCCTTGCATACAGCTCAGGAAGACTTTCCTCCGGATCACGCAGTATCCTGAACATATCATCCTCAGTAAGCTTTTCAAGAACTGCTATTGCCGATATACGTCCGGCCAGCTCCCGCTTCATACCATACGCCATCAATATCTCATGGCTGATATTCTGTCGTATAAAGTCCGTATCCACATCCTTATCAAGAGACGCATTAAATCCCATGCTCCCGCCGTTCTTATCTTTCTTCCGCTTATCATTTCTGATATATTCTTCAAGCCCCTGAAATGCTCCGGCAAGGACAAAAAGTATCCTTGAAGTGTCCATCCTGAGATTCTTATTTCCGCTTTTTATCTCCACTTCGCTGCCTTCCAGCATAGTAAGAAGCTGGGACTGGACATCATCATGCATATCCACGCCTCTGTCCGAAAAAGCCGGCAGAAGGAGTTTGTCAAACTCATCCATAAATACTATGCCCCTTTCGGCACTTTTCATATCCTTTCCTGCATCTTCATAGAGATCGAGAAGAATATCCTCCTTGTGCCGGCCCCTGAACTGACTGGCACCCAGATTGGAAACATCCGTAAATACCATAGGGTATCCCGTAATCTCCTTTATCCGGCGCATTATCTCTGTCTTTCCGCAGCCGGTAGGACCTATAAGAAGCACTACATCCGGCGTAAAATTCACATCCGGATGTCTTACTCTTTTACCGTGACCATAGGTTGCTACGGATACTGACATCTTTGCGTCATCCTGTCCTATAATGAAACGGTCCAGATAGTCTTTGATCTCGACCGGTGTCTGTCTGCTCTTCTTAGGACCTTCAGCCTCTATAAAATACAGCAGCCGCAATTCCCTGATTCTTCCCAGTACCCTGCATTCAAATTCATTTGCGCTCTTATTAAGTGCATGTCTGAAAGTATCCGCTTCAATAAAATCCAAAACAAAACCGGCCCTTTTGCCGAATATGTCGCTGTTATATTCCATATCGCTTTCCAGCTTTTCGAGAAGATCCAGCAGACTGCGTTTATCCGGCGCTATGGACTTATCTTCTATTACCCTAAAATAGAGCATCTCAAGATAGTTTATGCTATCCTCATTTTCCCTATAGATTATGTCAGCAATATTCTTTGAGTCCCCAAGTCTTTCAGACAATGAAAAATCAGTTGATGCCACTACCCGTCTCACGATATATGCAGTCAGTGCCGTCATCCCCGACTCGTCCGTTTTAGTCCCGGGATCGATGCCGTTTTCATAATTCAGTTGTTTAAAAATATCTATCATAAGCTATATTTTACTATTTTAGAAAAACAGGTGCAAGAAAAAAGGATCTGCGGCTGCCCGCGGATCCTTAACGCATCTCCTACACTCCCTGTCGGTCAGAAACCAACATTTCAACCGGCTCAGTTATTTTTTTCCATAAGCCTTTCCATTCGTGCCAGCATTTCACGCATTTCCTTTACTTCCTTGGTCAGAGCCTTTATTCTTTCCTCATCAGTCTCTGCTTCCACATTTTCTTCAGACTCTTCCTCCTGAACTCTTTTCGTATCCTCAGCTGTAACTTCACTTATGGAATTAACCACTATTCCCACAACTACATTCATAACGATAAATGAGGATATCAGTACAAAAGGAACAAAATACAGCCATGCTGCTGAATAAACCTCCATCACAGGCCTGCTTATACCCATTGACCAGCTCTCCAGCGTCATTACCTGGAACAGCGTATACATAGCCTTTCCGACAGTACCAAACCAGTCTGGGAAAGCCTCACCGAAAAGATTAACGCCTATAAGAGCAAAAATATAATATATCAGGATCATAAGGAGTCCGGTCCACAGGATGCTTGGAACTGACCTCACTATGGCAACGAGTATTATCTGCAGGTGGTGTATGGAACTTACAAGCCTCATACTCCGCAGCGCCTTAAGTGACCTTAATACCCTGAGTACCCTGAATGCACGCAGCGCAGCCATAAAGGGAAGAGCAGATATTAAAGAAGTTCCTATAATGACCATATCAAACCAGTTCCAGGGATCCTTGAAATAATCCATGCCATAGGCCAGAAATTTGAGCAGCATCTCTATGATAAAGATCCAGAGGCAGATGTTATTGAAAAGCCCCAGTACCAGCACCACCTTATCCGGCAGCCCTGTTATAGTCTCTATACCCATTACCACAGAATTAAAAATTATGATAAACAGTATAAAGCTTTGGAAAGCCTTATGGTCTACTACCTTTCTTAACCCCTTTATCATCTTACACATCTCCTTACACTCTGTTTTGGCCTGACTTTAAATTCCCCCGCTGGCAGTTTCTGCCGGCAGGGGAATCCTCATTTTACTTGCAAATACCATAAAATCCTTTAAAGCGGAGACGGAGGGATTCGAACCCTCGTGGCAGTTGCCCGCCAAACGCATTTCGAGTGCGCCCCGTTATGACCGCTTCGATACGTCTCCAAATAGTGTGCATAAATCACACACTGACTTATTATAGTTTAATAAAAACCCATTTTCAAGAATGAGTTTTTATTAATGCTAAGCTTGCTGCCGCATGTGCATTACATCATTGAATATCAGAAAATATTCTCCATATCCTCATAAAGCTTCGAAAGTCTTTCTGTACTAAGGTCTGTTTCGTTTAAAACGCTGTACCGGTCAGGTCTTGACGCTGCAGCTTTTTGCCATGCACCGACAAAAATCTCCTCCGTCACTTTCTGCATTGAGGGTTTCACCGGAATCCCATAGTCCCTGATCATACGCGTGAGAAGCGCCGTATCCCTTCCCTGAAATACCGCTGCACCATAGCTTCCCATGGCCACTGCAATACCATGAGCAACATTTACCTGTTCGCTATAGTTTTCCTCCAGACCATGGCAGAATAAATGTTCCGAACCGGAGCTTGGCCTTGATGTCCCTGCAATCTCCATCGCAAGTCCTCCCATTACAAGGGCCTGAGTAAGCCGGGTTATAAACTCCGTACTCTTAAGTTCTTCCTTGCGGCTGATGCGTATTGCATCAAAAGCCATTTCCGAAATCATATAAGCAAAATCATTTATCTCTTCGCCGGCCTTTTCGCCTGCAAGCTTCCAGTCATAGAGGGCCGTATATTTTGAGACTGTATCACCGATGCCCGCAAGAATCTGCCTTTCCGGGGCACTCTTTATCACATTTACATCCACAAGAATAGCATCCGGAATACTGCACTTAAAAGTTTTCCTCGCCTTCCCCTCCGTTCCAAGGACCGCTACAGGTGAAGCAAGGGAATCATTTGAAAGAGTGGTCACTAATGAGATAAGTGTGGTCTTTGATACATAAGCAGCAAACTTCGCCATATCCAGCACTGTTCCGCCACCAAATCCTATGACAGTTCCAAAACCATTCATTGTTATGTATTTTGCAAGTGCTACAGCTCCGTCATAACTTCCGTCTTTTATTAAAAATACCTCGCTGTCCGGAAAGTCACTGCATATTTCATCAATGATACCGGAAAAAAGCTCCCTGAGATTCCCTTCCGTGACAATGACGGTCTTCTGTCTGCCAAGCTTCGGCATCACATCTGCCATAACCTCGGGTATATTTTCAAATACATCTTCAGCCACAGTAAGGTGGTATGGTAAGCGAAACTGATTCATACAAAAATCTCCTTCCTGATAAGTAATTAACTAAAACTTTAATCCTATCCGGATCACCACACGCTTAAGTACAGACCATCCATGATTCCATTGAACCACACCCGGTCTACATCGCTTGCTATCTTGTCCGAATCTTTTCCGTTATAGTGATATATTTTCCCATCTGAGAGGTAAGTTACATTCCTGATGGAGATATAGTTAAACACAGGATCGTCTGCATCCAGCCTAAGCTCCTCCTCCCCCTTCTTATTGTATATGGCAGCCTTGCCGTCGCTGTCAATTGCAAAAGACGCACCATCCCCGAAAACGGCGGCATATTTGTAAAGCGATACATCCTTCATAAACTTTTCGCATTCTTTGCCATCATAGACAAAGATATCTGCCGATTCATCGGATTCATCTATGTTCCTGATATAGTAAACCTTATCATCAGTTATTGCAGCTACCCCCTCTGCCGCATCATCAAAGCCCTCATCCTGCACAAGCTTCGTACCATCTATATTGAAAAGATATGCTTCCACCTGTACATCGCCCCGATTGTTCTTAGTCTTTATCTGAACTGCTGCCTTACGGTTTTCAAAAGATACATCCCAGTCAGACAGGCAGCCTTCCACGCCAAGATCCTGACCGGCCTCACTGCCGTAAGCATAATAAAGCTCTCCGTACCGTGAATAGGAATCATATCCAAAGCCTAATTCGTCTGCAGCCTCAAATGCATAATCTATATCATCAATACTGAGTTTTTCCACAGACGCTATATCTGCTTCCTGGTAAAACGCAAACACTTCATTACCCTCATGCCAGGGGTATACCACTGCCTGGCACTCCGGTACGATCACCTCCGATTTACCATCACTGTAATAATTAAGCGATACAAAAGAAAGATTTACCTCATAATCCTTCAAAGCATCCCGTAAGCCCTTCCTGTCAGAAACGGCATACCATTCTTCTAATGCAGCATCATAATCATCCTTAAGGTCCTCATATGTATTCTCATCATAGAGATAGAAGATATCATTCTCCGCATCATAATAATAGTAATTGCCGTCATCCTCATTGTAGAGGGTATAATAATAATTCTCCCCTATCGTGGTGCTGTAGCAGTTATCAAGTATAAAATCAACCCTTCCTTCGTACCTTCCTCCGGTTGCAAGTTCATCATAGCGTTTACTGAAAGCCCTCGTATAGTCCACCTGTCTGAAAGCGTCCTCCTGTGTGGGATATACAGGCTCCTCAACCATGTCATCCGCCTCTGCATAGGGGTCATCAATAAAATCATACAACGAAGCACTGCCGGACAAATACTCCGTATAATAAAATCCCTCTGACGAATAGACTGCTTCGGATTCCAGATTATCAGTAATCTCTTGCGGAGAACCGCCATTATAATCACACACATACAATCCCGTATCAGTATCATTTACAGCTTTTCTATAGTAAACCGCATCCTGCATGACTCCACTGATGCAGTTTACGCCTGTATCAATCTCCTGAGTTTTCATATTTGAAAGATCCAGGTAATTTATCGTGAAGTTTCCTTCCACATCCTCATCTGAGGAGTAAACGGCAGCTTTACCTCCCTCGGCAAGAACCACCCCTGACACATCCTTTGCAATCTCCTCGGATTTCTTTCCATTATAATAATTTAATCTGCCCTTTTTTGTAACATACAGCAGATCATTATTTGAAAGATATGTCACATTCCATGTCGCAACGCCATCTTCGATCTCTTCGATCATTTTCTCATTCTTGTTTTTATCCTTCCCCAGTCTGCTTACCTGCACACGGCAAAGCGTACCTTCATAATTGTTATCCAGCTCGCTGAAGAAATAGAGATACTTACCGTCATCCGTCCAGGTGACAAGGCTGTCAGGCAGACCATATTCACCACTTACATCACTGCCAAGATCAAGCTCACAGACTCCAAGCACATCGGGGTTCTTCTTCGTTGTATCCTTTATAACATAGAGGGTATCATCACTCACATACGCAGCGGCTTTTAATGTCTTTCCTATTCCTCCTGAAAAAATAATAACTGCTGTAACAGTCACTAAAAGTATAGCCGCAAAGACTGCAAATACTCCTGCCACAATACCTATTATTAAAGGAAGTTTGGACTTTTTCTTAACCTGCTGTTTTGCCGCGCCGGAAACTGCCACTGTAACTTCTGTTTTCTTTTCTGTGTCCTCAGCCACCGGTTCTTCAGTTCTTCCTACACTATCCGTTATTGACACCGGCATTAATTCTGTAGCACCTGCAGTTGCCGATACATTGACTGAGTCAACCTTGCTTCCACAATTTTTACAAAACAATGCATCTTCAGCCAGCTCTGCGCCGCAATTCTTACATATCATAACGCTCTCCTCCTGATACATGCTCCCCTGTTATTTAAAACAGCGGACGAAACAATAAATATTCATCTTTTCCCATAACGCAATCTGCGGTATTTTTTTTTCAGATCATAGAAAAAAACAAAATACCCTGTGGACTTAAGCTGCATATCCACCCACTTTTTTTCTTCCGTATCCGTTTTCTCTATATAATATGGATTGGAACGGAAATCCGGAAAACATTCAAGCATCTCCGCTCCCAGACTCTTTATAAAAGCCCTGTCCCGCTTTATATCACTCTGCATATAAGATAAAAGCGTGGTTATATAAAACATCCTGGTAAAAAGATATTCCACTTCGTCATGGTACTCCGAAAGACTTCCGTTCTTTCCTGCATATTCCAGCATGATCCGCATTGCCTGCATACGGTCTTCGCATCCCTTACGGTTAATATGATGTGTTGTAGATCCCGGCCGCTGATAATAGAAATATTTTGCCTCCGGTATATGTTCATAATGGCTTATCCGCATTGCCAGCTCAAGGGCAACAGCATTATCTTCATATGCAATTTTTTCCGGAAAAGAAAATGGCCTGTCGAAAAAAATCTCCCTGGCATAAATCTTGGTCACCACAGGGCCTGTCTTCATTATGAACTGCCTTCTTTTTTCTTTATCGAAAACACCGGCAGCAGACACATCATTGCAGATTTCCCTGACCGTAGGAACCATGGTCTGTTCGGAAACCCTGCACAGATCTATTCCCACAGCATCCGCGCCTTTTGCCCCGGCAAGTGTGACCATAGACTCAAAAGTATCAGGCAAAACCCAGTCGTCCGCGTCAAGAAAGCCTATATATTTTCCCTTTGCGGCAGCAAGTCCCAGATTTCTGGCGCCGCCCTGCCTGCGGTTTTCAGGAGACGCTATCACATTTACTTTTTCCGGATATCTTTTTTCATAGTTCCTCAGTATCCCAAGGGAACCGTCTGTGGAGCAGTCATCCACAGCGATAATCTCCATGTCCTCAAGTGTCTGGGCAATAAGCGAATCCAGACAGTACTGAAGCGCACCGTCTTTTTCCATATTGTATACTGGAACTATTACGCTTAATACCGGCATTTATACGCCCCTCCACTCTGCCGTCTGTACCGGCCACTGTATGCATTATACTCACTTTGCGGTCACAGGCAGCCTCACTCAGCTTCATTCATCTTGCTCAGCTTTGCAGCCTGGTCGGCAGCTATGCACGCATCTATGATCTCCTGGATATCACCGCCCATCACTTTGTCAAGCTTGTATAAAGTCAGACCTATCCTGTGATCGGTAACTCTTCCCTGAGGGAAATTGTAGGTTCGGATCTTTTCCGAACGGTCTCCTGTTCCGATCTGGCTGCGCCTGAGTTCAGCTTCAGCATCATGCCTCTGCTGCTGTTCCAGATCATAGAGCTTTGCACGCAGCAGGTTAAAAGCTTTTTCCTTATTCTGGATCTGTGACTTTTCTGTCTGGCTGTAGATAACTATTCCGGTGGGATAGTGAGTCAGACGCACGGCAGAATCTGTAGTATTTACGCACTGACCGCCGTTTCCCGAAGCCCTCATTACATCTATGCGGATATCCTTTTCATCAATCTTTATATCGATATCCTCATCTACCTCAGGCATTACGGCCACGCTTATTGTAGATGTATGTATGCGGCCTCCGCTTTCCGTCTCAGGCACGCGCTGCACGCGGTGTACGCCACTCTCATATTTCATCACCGAATATGCTCCCTGTCCGCTAATGGTAAACTGAACTTCCTTCATACCGCCGATGCCGATCTCATCCACATTTACCAGCTCCACTCTCCAACGCCTTCCTTCTGCATAATGGACATACATTCTGTATATCTCAGCCGCAAAAAGCGCCGCCTCATCACCACCGGCCCCGGCACGGATCTCGACAATAACGTTCTTGTCATCATTAGGATCCTTGGGCAGAAGCAGTATCTTTAATTCCTGCTCAAGCGCTTCTATACGCTTCTTCGCCTCAGCATGCTCTTCCTTAAGCATCTCGCGCATATCAGGATCCTTTTCTTCATCAAGAAGGATAAGTGCATCATCCCTGTCCGCTATAGCTTTCTTGTATTCCTTATAGGCCTCCACTAACGGAGTCAGGTCACTCTGCTCCTTCATGAGTTTTTTGAACCTTGCCGGGTCATCCGTTACCCCCGGTTCCGATAATTCATTTAAAATTTCTTCAAACCTGCGGAGCAGGTCTTCCAGCTTATCAAACATTTCTTTTCCTCAATGATTACTTACTAACGCTTCCCACTTGTATATATCGCTAACTTCATCACACCGGCTATAGGTGAGCCTTCACTACCCTGGGCAGTCCGGAATAATCCTTTATGATCTCTGCATCCTTAAAGCCCCGTGCAAAGAACATTTCTCTTACCTGTTCTCCCTGGTCAAAACCTATTTCCAGGTATACCCTGCCGGCAGGATTAAGATGATCCGCTGCTTCATCTACTATCCTTCGGTAAAAGACCAGCCCGTCCTCCCCGCCATCCAGGGCTATCAGAGGATCGTGATCCCTTACTTCAGGCATAAGCCCCTCTATATCGCTGCTTCTTATATACGGCGGATTGGATGTGATCACATCATATTTTCCGGCAACCGCTTCAAAAAGGTCTGACTTTATAAACTGCACATCTATCCCGTTTCTTGAAGCATTTTCTCCGGCCACTTCCAAGGCTTTCTCCGAAATATCCGTACCTATACCGACGCTTTCATTTACATACTTTAATAAACTCAGGATAATGCAGCCCGAACCGGTGCAAAGATCCAAGATGGAAGCCCCTACGGCCCCGTCTTTCATCACTTCTTCGACAAGGATTTCCGTATCCTGACGAGGGATAAGAACATTCTCATTCACTTCGAATTCCATTCCCATAAAAGACTGGACGCCTGTAAGATGCTGTAGCGGAATATGGGATGAGCGTTTCGACAGCATAGCCAGATACCTGCTTTCCTCATCCTCTGTAAGCTCACGCTCCGGATGTGAAAACCTTCCGCCCCGTTTAGTGCCGCATACATGTATAAGCAACAGCTCGGCATCTGTATCAGCCTCCGCTATCCCCGATGCTTCCAGCTCATCTTTTCCCCTTTTGAATGCCGATAGATAATTCATTGGCTTAGTTCTTATCTTCGTCCTCCGGGAGCACTAAAGGTCCCATAACGTATGTGTCATCCGATACTTCCTTATAATCTACAATGGTTATCTGATCGTCATATTCGTCTTCATCGTAGTCAATATCATCAAAAATATCAGCATCGGGAACTATCCGTTCCTCCTCCGCCTGAGCAGCTACAAGTGTCGCCCCTGTATCAGCAGTTATATCTTCACTGTAAGCAGCAGTCTGCTCTGCCACAGATGTTGAGGACTCCCCAGATTCACTTCCTGCTTCCGCAGCTGCTGCCACCTGATCTGCCACAGCCTCTGCCGATGAATCCTTAGTCTTTCTCTTGAAATGACGTTTCTCGAATTTCCGCCAGTTGAACACTGCTTCTACAGACGCAATGGCCACCTCTATCATTTCATCATCAGGCTCTCTCGTAGTAAGACGCTGGAGCCATAATCCCGGAGCAGATATTATGTCAAGAAAAATACTGTCCTTTGAACCTGCAAGACGCAGCAGCTCATATGATATACCGGCCACTAAGGGTATCATAAGCAGCCTGTATATAACACGCAAAGCTATGGAATCAGTCCTTATGAAAAAGCAAAGGATTATTCCTATCATGACTATAAGCAGCATAAAGCTGGTACCACATCTCTTATGAAACCGGGTAGTCTTGCGAACATTTTTAACCGTAAGGGGCCTGCCGGATTCAATACAGTTTATACATTTGTGCTCTGCGCCATGATACTGGTACAAACGCTTTATGTCTTTTGACAGCGCTATGAGCCCCACATATAAAAGGAAAACCACCAGCCGCAGTACCCCTTCCGTAAGCAGTATCAGCGACTGATTTGCAACATATTTACCCAAAAGTTCTGATGCTGCATAAGGAAGCAGCATAAAAAGCAGCACCGCAAATATGATGGAACAAAAAATCGTAAATCCCATTACGATGTTTTCGGTATTCTTTCCGAAAACTTTCTTCAGGGCTCTGTCCATCTTTGTTTCTTCCTCTTCTTCCTCGTAAAAAGAGGAGGAATATGAAAGCACATCCATGCCAAGCCTGAGTGAATCCACAAAGGATATGATACCTCTAATAAAAGGAATCCGTCTTATGGCATCATGCGGATCATATTTCAGCTTTCTGCGTTTGACATCTATAGTCCCATCAGGCTTTCTTACCGCAACGGCATAATACCTTCGGTTCCTCATCATAACCCCTTCAAGAACCGCTTCCCCACCTATACCGGAATATACAGTTTTTCTCTTCTTTTTTGCCATATACAACCCCATTCCCCACGAAATCTAATTTGCGGGGATAATATTGTTTTCGTCACGCAATAAAACAAGGTTGAGGCAATCTCTCGATTGACTCAACCTCAAAATTAAGTGCGCAAAAACTAAGCTTCCTTGATACCGTACTTTTTGTTGAACTTATCAACACGACCGCGTGCAGTAGCAGCCTTCTGCTGACCTGTATAGAACGGATGGCACTTTGAGCAGATTTCCACATGGATATCTTCCTTTGTAGAACCTGTCGTGAAAGTATTTCCGCAGTTGCATGTTACTGTTGCCTGATAATACTCAGGATGTATTCCTTCTCTCATAGTTCAATACCTCTTGTTCTTTCTTACAAAACCTCACCCGCCCGATATTTCTCTTATCGGGCAGCTTGTTCATAATAACATAGAGAATATGATATTGCAAGCACATTTTTTCAGCTCCAAATTATGTAAACCCAGAATACATCAGACTCTTTTCCTATGTAAACAGTTTAAGCTCAACATTCTTTTTTATATTCTTAAGATACTTCTTTTCATTTACGATCACCACCAGTTGTTTACGATCCCTCTTCTTAACAAAAATTGCAGGCAGGGTTATCTCAATATCTCCGGTACTGCAGTTATCAACAAAGTTCTGCGGTATGTTTATCTCAATGTCTCCACCGGATCTGTCAGCCACTGTCAGCCTGCCCAGACTTTTCTTATGCCCATCCGGAAGCACATTCATCACAGATGCCATCCCGAAAAGGTACACAAAGCCGGCATATAATGCATATACCGCAGCTGTACTGCCAACTGCCACGCCACAAGCCACGGCCGCCACTACCATTACCTTCTTTACCCATACGGAAGAGGAGGCCTTTCCCTCCTCATCCTGTCCCTTGTCCTGTGGCTGCATGCCTTCAGCTGGTTCCTTAGTTTCACAATCCGGTATGTCATCCGGTTCCGCATAAAACAGCTCTATATGAGCCAGTTCCTGATCTGCTGATTCCGTTGACTCTGATTCTTCGTTTTCTCCCCGGACATCATTTTCTCCATCCGGGACAGCATTTTCCATATCGCGACCACTTTCATCATCATTATCTTCCTGCAGCACTTCATTTATTAAAGCCTCATCTGATGAAACAGCCGCTTCACTCTGGTCATCCGAAACAGTGTTAACAGGCTCTTCAGCCGGTACAGAATTATCGCCTTCCTCGTTTTCTCCATTTTCGTCATTGTCGTAATAATGGTGGTTACCGCCCCCGTCGTCATCGTCATCATCAGACTCTGTCGCATCTCCCATTGGTGTAGGGGTCAGGGTTGTTTCCAATGTCGGGTTAGGTGTAGGTGTCACAGTTGGTGCCATGGTAGGTGTAGTTGTAGTTGTAGGCGTTGCAGTAGGCACCGCGGTGGGTGTTGCGGTCGGTTTTGGAGTCGGCGTTGCAGTTGGTTTTGGGGGAGGTGTCGGATCAGGCAGTTTTTCCCAGTATATCTCTGCTTCCGCGTCCTCCGGCATATCCCATTTCCAGATTCCATTTCCTACAGCCGCCCCGTCTTCATTAAAAATCATTTCACCATCAGCTATTACTCCGCTAAACTCATAACCTTTTTTCTTAAGTCCCAGGGCCTCAACATCAATATCATCGTAAGGTTCGTTATATACGAAGGTCAGAACCTCTTTCCCTATTTTTAAATCATAGGTTTTGGCCTTCCATTTTGCAGTCAGAGTTATATCATAGTCCGACTGACCTATACTAAAATCCGATGTAGGATTTCCCTCCGGATCTATCCACCGAGTGTCATCCATGTAATAGCCATCGAATACATAACCGTTTTTCTCCGGCACATTCATTTTCTCCGGTTTTTCTCCGCATTGGATTTTCTTTTCCTCAATCAGCACTCCGTCCGATAAAAACTCACAGCTACAGGGATACGAAATATCAGTATAGCTCAAGGACTCAGAGAAATCCTTATCCCTTTTTACATCATGCCATGTAAGCGTCGCTGTATAAGTCTGCCGCCTGTCCACCTCTACTGTCACAGATGAATTCACATCCCCCACTGTACCGTCATCCCAGGTTATGGTGTAGTCACCAAGATCCGCATCTGCCACCGTGGTATATGCAGTCAGATGTATGCCTGCATCATCCTCAGTCCGCCTTATGGCAAAACTCCCTATCGTTGACAGATCGCAGTCCAATTCATTCACATAATCGCCTTCATGAATCTCTTCTGTAGCAGCCCCCCAGTACCAGTCCCCCAAATGTATCTCAGATAAGCTGTGTCCATTAACAACTTCTTCAGACCTCTGGTTTGTGCAGTAATGGACCCTAAACGAGTCACGAGTGTCATTTTGCCAGCTCCCGCCACACGGGATCCAGACCTTCGTATAACAAGACCTTTTGTCATGCTCATGGACTATTTCCATACTCACTTCATCCGGTGACTGTTCCAGATCAGCAGCGGCCGTATTACCTGTTCCCATAAAAAACAGAACAAAAACAATAGCAGCAAAAATAATTCCCCGCAAATACTTCTTAAATTCTTTCATGATATTCCTCCGAACTTTCCGATCATTTTTAATGATCTCAATGTCCGGGAGGTGACCGAACGGTCAGAACCTCTGATATACTAAGCGTTGTGTGTTGTTTTGAAAGAGTATATCACCATTACCCGGATTTGTCCATTGAAGAAAATCCCTGCAACAGGATTTCCTCCGGGACATATCCACTGTTTTGGTATATTATAAATTTACCGGTATGCTTTCGGAACGATTTTCAATGATAGGCGCACCCGTGCCCTCCAGATACTCCCTGGTTATCGTAACTTTTCCAATATTGTCATCCTTCGGAATCTCATACATTATGTCAGTCATATAATCATCAAGTATGGAACGCAACGCCCTTGCACCGGTTTCCTTCTTCATGGCCTTTTGGGCAATCAGTCTGAGGGCATCCTCCTCAAATTCAAGCTTCACGCCATCCAGCTCAAGAAGTTTCTGATACTGCTTGATTATGGCATTTTTAGGTTCATTGAGTATCCTCACCAGCATATCTTCATCAAGTCCTTCAAGGGCAAATACCATAGGCAGACGTCCTACAAACTCAGGAATCATACCAAACTTCCTGATATCCTCGGTTTCAGCTTTCTGCAATATTTTTCTGTCCTTTTCCCTCTTGTTCTTTATCTCACCGGTAAAGCCCATGGATGTAGTCTTTTTAAGCCTCTCCTCTATGATCTCCTCAAGCCCCGGAAAAGCACCGCCACAGATGAACAGAATATTCCTGGTATTAATCGTAGTAGTAGGCACCATGGCATTCTTGGATGATGCCCCGACAGGCACTTCTATATCCGCTCCTTCGAGAAGCTTTAACATTCCCTGCTGAACGGATTCACCGCTTACATCCCTTGAATGTGAATTTGACTTTTTTGCGATCTTATCTATTTCATCAATATAGATAATTCCCTGCTCAGCTCTGTCCGCATCATTGTCTGCTGCCGCAAGAAGCTTGCTTACAACACTCTCTATATCATCACCGATATATCCCGCTTCCGTAAGGGATGTAGCATCGGTTATAGCAAGAGGAACATTCAGTATCCTTGCAAGAGTCCTAACCAGATAAGTCTTACCGGAGCCGGTAGGTCCCAGCATCAGCATATTTGACTTTTCAATTTCTATTTCATCCTGAGTGTTTGTAGCCACGCGCTTATAATGATTATAAACAGCCACACTCATAACCTTCTTGGCCTTTTCCTGCCCGACCACATATTCGTCAAGCATACCTTTTATTACATGGGGTGCAGGTATATCCTTAAGCTCCATTAAAGGCTTAGCTTCGCCCTCCTTTGCCCTCTTTACCTTCGCCCTGCCGCCAAGGCCTCCAAAATCAAAAGGCAGATCACCAAAGTTAAGGAAGCTTACTCTCGGTGAACCTTTCTTCTTATCTTTATTTTCTCCGGTACCATCTTTCTTTTTCTCATCGGGTGCTTCAGAAAGGTCCTTTAGCGGGGCCTTTACTTCATCCGCTGTATCAACCGAAGCAGAATCCTCTGCAGGCGCCGTGCCTGCGGCATTAAAAGCATAGGGGGTCATAAATCTCGACAGATCTGCAGAAGCATTAGGCGGAATATTTTTCATCTGATCATCCATCATATCCGACAGCTTGTCCATACAGCTCTGACATACATTCATCCCCATGGGCATACGCATCATCATCCCCGCATCTTCCTCTGACCTTCCGCACATGGAGCAGTACTTTATTTCATCACTCATTTATGAGATTATCCTTTCTTCTATATTTGGTTACTGTTTTAATTTAGTATTACGCTGAAAAAACACTTTAATTATACACTAATTTGCAATCTATGCGGCAATATATTATACCTATGAACTAACTCAAAAGGGAATGTCCTATATGGGCATTCCCCCTGATAAACATGTTTTCTGGCTGACTTTTCACATCCGATTCAGAAAGATTATCCAAGAGATATAAATTGCCACTCAGTCCGTATCCTCCAGGATGCTCTTGTCATCAAGCGTCACTTTGAGCTTAAGACTCTTATAACTGTTGCCTACATTCCTCATGATCTCCACCTCAACGGTATCGCCGGCAGAATAATACTGCAGCTCACCCTGAAGTTTCTGCATGGAGTCAATGGCAATTCCCTCGAGCCCGACTATGTAGTCGCCTGATTGTATGCCAGCCTTATCTGCTGCTGACCCCGGAGTTACGCTCGATACATAGGCCCCCTCCGGAAGCCCGTAATACTGTGCATCCTGCGGTGTCACGGTTGCTCCCACTATGCCAAGATACCCTCTTTCATCTTCGCTCACCAAAGTCCTGGTGGTACGTGTCATGAGATTTTCTATTATAGGCTGGGCTGCCGAGATAGGGATTGCATATCCCATGCCTTCTACGACCATTCCACCCAGCTTACTGGAGTTGATCCCGATCACATTGCCGTTAATATCCAAAAGGGCGCCACCGGAATTGCCAGGATTTATGGCTGCATCTGTCTGTATAAATGTACCTGAGATATCTCCCATATTCATTTCACGGTTTACTGCGCTTACAACACCTGTGGTCACCGACAGTCCGTATCCCATGGCATTACCTATGGCTACTACCGGCTGCCCTGCTTTCAGACTTTCCGAATCCCCCATAGTTGCAATCTTTATTGCAGACATGGTATCTGAAGGTATGTCGCTAAGCTTAACTGCTATTACGGCAAGATCCATATTTTCATCGGTGCCTTTTACCTGTGCAGGAGCTTTTTCATTGTCTATAAAATTTACGATAAGACTGTCTGCATCAGCAATAACATGATAATTGGTCACTACTAAAAGCTCATCATCATTCTTCCCTATTATGATACCGGATCCGCCTGCTTCAGCAGACTCCGTGTAGTAATAGTAGTTAACAGTGATGTTTGAGGTTATAGACACAAGCGAAGGCATTGTCTCTTCCACCATATCACTTACATCCGATGCCACGGTGTTTGTTACATTAGTGGTAAGATTTGTCGCCAAATTATCTGATACATCATTTCCCGTTACAGCCACATTCTGCGCTTCAACTGCCGGTTCCGAAGCCGTCTCTACTTCGGCAACATATGCGACAGAGGTGTTATCAAATATAGATACAACTTTCTGCACGCCCCAGAAAGCCACTCCGCCAACCACACCGAACACTATGCCTAATGCTCCAGCCAGCAGGATTTTTCCGATCACACCTCCTTGTTTCTTTTCCTTACTCCTGCCATTACTGTTATTGTTATTTACGCCCGCATTACCTCTGCTCTGATTATAGCTATACTGCGAAGCTCTGTAATCCGGATTGTTCTGCTGAAAAGTACCGTACCGTCCTGTCACATTATTATCATATCCGTTATTCACAGGCTGGGGTCCACTCTGAAAAGTGCCTCCATTAGAAAAACTCTCCTGTGGCGCGCTCTCATGCATTACGCTTCCCTGTGCACTCCACTGCTGCGCATTTCCCTGAGGCGCACTTCCCTGCATGTTCCACTGCGGTGTATTTCCCTGAGATGAACTCATTACACTTTCCTGCGCATTTCCCTGAGGACTGCCTTCCGTCATACTGCCCATACTGCCTCCATGTGCGTTATCTGCCTGCACAGTCCCCACCTTCGGATTCATGGCCGGATTGTCACCATTATTATTTGAATAATTTGAACTAAATCCACCGTTCTGTCCTTCGTACATAATGAAACACTTCCTTTCCAAGCAATAAGTATTCCTTTTCCAGCATGTTGAGATGTATTTTAAATAATATTTGTGTCTAAATTGTGTTCAATATGTGCTCTTTTTGTGTTTTTGTCATACTTATTAAACGTTGTTAGCCGTTACAGAGCTGTGAGTTGTATTCTCATGACAGTAAGTGCTTCGGACAATGTTTTATATTTGGAAAATTTTCACATTGAAACAAGCCCCGCCTCCGTATTATAATGGTCAAATGTTTCATTCATACAAGAGAGGTTTTATTTATGAACAGACCGGACGGTGCAGCCGAAAATAAAATGGGGATTCTTCCCGTAAAGCGTCTTATCATCACCATGTCACTGCCGATGATGATATCCATGCTGGTGCAGGCCCTTTATAATATAGTAGACAGTATATTCGTAGCACAGATCAATCAGCCTGCCCTTACGGCGGTATCCCTTGCATTTCCCATGCAGAATCTGATGATAGCGATCGGATCCGGCACCGCTGTCGGTGTAAACGCCATGTTGTCCACATCCCTGGGACAGAAGAAATTCGACAAAGCCAATGCAGCTGCCAACACCGGTATTTTTCTGGCATTCTGCAGCTTCGTATTCTGTATGCTGATAGGAATCTTCGGATCACGAGCTTTCATGCTGACACAGACAGATAACCCTGAAGTTGTAAATTACGGAACCACCTATATTTCTATTGTAATGGGCGCCTCCTTAGGACTTTTCTTTCAGATAATGCTCGAGCGCCTGCTTCAATCCACGGGACGTACCATTTTTTCAATGGTCTCCCAGCTTACAGGTGCCGTTATCAACCTTATCCTCGATCCCATACTCATATTCGGCTTATTCGGTTTTCCGAAAATGGACATGGCAGGAGCCGCCATTGCAACCGTCATCGGACAGACTACCGCCGCCTGCGTAGGAATGATCCTTAATATTAAAGTAAATAAGGAAATCAGATTGAGCTGGAAAGAGATCCTTCATCCTGATTCTTCAGCTATAGGAAGGATATACGCCGTCGGCATACCTTCCATCCTGATGATGTCCATAGGTTCCATAATGACATATGTCCTCAACAAGCTTCTGCTTACATTTTCAGAAACGGCGGCAACCGTTTTCGGTGTCTATTTCAAGCTCCAGAGCTTCTTCTTCATGCCTGTATTCGGTATGAACGGCGGTATCATCCCCGTTCTGGCATACAATTACGGCGCACAGAAAAGAAAGCGTATCGATGAAGCCCTGCGGTTCGGCGTCATACTTGCCGTAAGCATAATGCTGTTTGGAGCACTCATATTCGAAATATTTCCCGAAACACTTTTAGACATGTTCCAGGCAGATTCAGAAATGAAAAAGATCGGCATTCCGGCACTCAGGATAATCGGCGTACATCTGCCCTTTGCTGCTGTTGCCATATCGCTTGGAAGCGTATTCCAGGCATTTTCAAAAAGCATATATTCGCTGATCATATCAGTCTGCAGACAATTGGTAGTACTTCTCCCTGCAGCCTGGCTGCTGGCAAAGTTTACCGGAAATGTTGACTCTGTATGGTTTGCGTTTATAATTGCAGAAGTGACATCTTTTATACTATCGATAATCTTTTTCAGAGTGGTATACAAACAGGTAGTGGCTCCCATAAAAGAAGCATAGTCATTTCCAGAATTCTTTGTTCATCGTAAGCAGTTCTATTGCTCCGAATGGCAGTTTCCTGTATTTTTTACCGGCTTTATAGCCTATATACCTGAAGCCGTCGGTTATTATCATTAAAGGGATCAGTTGCGCTGATCTCTTTTTTATGTAAAACCTTATCTTTCTCTTTACAAGTTTTATTCCTTCCGATTCGGAAGAGATATCTGAAAACACCTCCGGATACATAGCCTGGGATACCCCCAGATCAAAGCTCCGCTTTGTATACTGCACAATGTTATATGAATGTGAGTGAAAGACCTCGGCGTCAGCAGCATAGGCTATATGATATCCTGCATTGATGACGCTTCTTGCGAATACCATATCTTCATTAAAGATCATATGCCTCTCAAAACCGCCCAGCTCATCATACACATCACGTCGGTATGCCGCACATACATTAGAACAGAAGAAAGTCTTTATCCCCATTGTCTTTAAGTCTTCTTTACCTTTTATACATGACTTTGAGGGATAATTAAAATATCTGTTGGCAGCTTCAGCCACCGAACATCCTTTTCCCGGAAGCTGTCTTCCATAGGAAACCTCAGCCTTTCCAGCGATCAGAGGTGCAATAAGTTTTTCGATAAGCCTGTCATTCCGTGGGATGGCATCATCCGTCATGCATACAAAAAAATCCGCATCTGATTCAGATACGGCCGCCCGTCTGGTCCCGCCATGGTCAAAATCTTCCCTGCGGATATGGCTGACACTGACAAAAGGATACTTTTTCAGGAAA
>CAMOJK010000024.1 GCA_946616835.1 uncultured Lachnospiraceae bacterium | reverse complement strand
GCAATTGCGAGTGTCGTTCTAAGTAGTTCAGTTAGTGGGAAGTTTTAGTAACTAATACTTTACACTTGCTATATACCCAAAGCGAAAAAGCATACCCGACGTCATCATATCGGATATGCTTTTTCTATAAGCGCTACCAACTTATGGGAAAATTGTAACTGTTCAGTACGCCCGTGACAGCAAGTGCTTCGGGCTCCCCTAAATAGGGGCATAATTCTTTTCTTTAGCTCTTTACACCACCGAGCGCTACACCTGCGATAATGTACTTCGATAATATCAGATAGATAATGATAAGCGGTAATACCGTAAGTGTAAGACCCATATATACTGAACCATATTCGGTCTTGTAAATATCTCCGCGAAGGAGGCTGACCATTATGGGCATCGTATATTTCTTACTGTCTGTAAGAAGTACGAGAGGTGTAAACAGGTTGTTCCAGCTGTTAACGAAGCAGAATATAGCCTGAGTCGCTATAGCCGGCTTCATCATGGGAAGCACGATAGTGTTAAATATTCTAAATTCTCCCGCGCCGTCAATTCGTGCTGCCTGTACTATTTCCATTGATAATGTAGGATACAGATACTGTCTCATAAAGAACACTGTAGCCGGTGCGGCAATAGCAGGAAGTATCAGCATTGACAGTTTGTTTGTCATTCCAACTGCGTATACCGCCTGGTAGAAACCTATCATGGTGACCTGTGCAGGTATCATCATGACACCAATGATAAACTTGAAGAATGCGTTCTTTAACTTCCAGTCATACGCTACCATCGCATAGGCTGTGAGTGACGAGAAATAAACAGTAAGTAATGTCGATCCTGTGGATATGATCAGTGAGTTCAGCAGACCGACAGCCGGATTGAAGGACTTACCGGTCAGGATCTGAAAGTTCTGTATCACATATGTGGACGGGATCAGCGATAATGCATGTTCCTGAATCTGTACAGTCGATCTGGTGGAATTGACGATCATGATCCAGAAGGGAAATATACTGAGCAGGGCCAGCAGTATACATACCGTATGTATGCCAAACTTTACAATAAAGTTCTTCGCTCCGGCATTCTTATCCGCAACTACATTGACACGGATAGCCTTTTTGCCCTCTGCTAATTCAGTATTTTCTGTATTCTGCTCCTTAACTTCATCTGCCATTATGCTTCACCTCCTTTTTTATCAGATTTTTTAATCCCTGTGTACTTTGCCTTTCCATCAGTATCCTTTTCCCTGAGCAGCAGGAACAGGATCGATGAGAAGAACATTATGATAAAGAACATTATCATACTTGCTGCAGCTGCCCTGTTATACAGATAACTTCCACTGAATGCCTGATTGTAAATGAATACAGATGTAGTCAGTGTTGCATTATCAGGACCGCCTAAAAGGAACAGCTTCGGTATATCAAACATATTGAGACCACCGATAAGGCTCGTTACAAGAGTAAACAAAAGTATCGTCTTTATATTAGGTATCGTAATCTGCCAGAATACCTGCCATCTGCTTGCACCGTCAACTTCTGCAGCCTCAAAAATTTCAGGATTGATTCCCAAAACACCTGATATGAGGATGAGCATTGTATAGCCATACCACATCCAGAACTGAATGAATGCCACAAGACCTCTGGCCATTCCCTTACCTATGAGGAAATTATGTGCTTCTTTGAGTATTCCGACTTTCACCAGAATATCATTTACAGGGCTTACAGGATAATCAAAGAGTGATTTGAAAAGAATAGCTATCGTAGCCGCTGTTATAATGTTAGGCATGTAGATAAGTACCTTATATATTCCCTGCCCCTTAAGCTTCCACCTTCTATCCGTAAACCACGCTGTCAGCAGAAGTGCCAAGCTTAACTGAGGTATGAAGTTACATAGCCAGATAAGAAATGTATTTCCAAGAGCACCCTGAAATACAGGATTTGTTAATACCTGCTTGAAATTTTCAAACGGATTTTCAAGGACATGAATTTCACCGGGTACCACGCCCTTCAGATCCGTAAATCCGATAAACGCAGTAAAAAGGATAGGATAAAGCTGAAATACAAGGAAGGCAATCGCAAAAGGAAGACTGAAAATATAACCATATTTGCCATATTTGACCATACCGGTCTTCTTCTTTCTCATTTTAACCTCCGTAAGTTAATTGGTTGTTTCCGTTTTGTTTAAAATTAGGGCGATGGAAGCTCGTTCCATCGCCCCTTCATCATTTTTAATAATTATTCTACTGTAATACTGTAATAATTATTCTACTGTTACGTCAAGGTTAGCAGCTACGTTCTGCTTGAAATCAGCGATTGCCTGATCTCTGGTCTTCTGACCTGATGTGTACTGACGTACCTGATCTCTCCAATATTGGTTGATCGTCTCATCATACTGAGTAAGGTTCTTACCGTTTGCATAGCTGTTAGCTTCGCCGAATACATCGAACATGTTCTGTCCACCGAGGAAATCAAGTGTTCCGTCTGACATAGCCATAACTGTTGCGGAAGCTACGCAGTCCTTTGTGCCGCCTTCGCCGTTAAGTGTTCCGTTAGCCCACTTATACTGAAGACCGTCCTCTGTGCAGTCAAGTGTGATCCACTCGATGATCTGTCCAACAGCTTCCTTCTTTTCAGAATCCTTGTTAGCAAGTACCCATGTGCCGCCCCAGAAGAAACCAACGGGAGGTGCACAAACTGCCCAGTCACCATATGTTCCTTCACCAACAGCTGTACCACCGCAGTTAGGAGCGAGTGTGTAGTTGATAAGCCATGCAGGACCGAAGAAACCGAAGATACCCTTTGCGCCTTCGCCCTTCATATCAGCGAACCATGCGTCTGACCAGTCCTGAGTATCATTGTGATAACCATTCTCCATAAGTTCCATTGAATAGTCAAGGAAAGCTTCTCTCTTAGGATCGATAACTAACTTGCCATCTTCGATCCAACCCTTATCAGAGCTGTTCTCGATTGCGTGCCAGATATCGCCGTCACCGGATACGATACCATATCCGCTTGCCTTAAGTGTTTCAGCTGCCTCATAGAACTTATCCCAGTTCTGTGAACCTGAGCCGATAATCTTAGCGATTTCATCAGGATCATCTGTTCCGAATACTTCCTTAGCGATTGAACGTCTGTAGATGAACGCACCGCCGGTTGCCTGATATCCGAGACCAACAACCTTGCCGTCCGGATTTGTTCCGATATCAACTGTGTACTGAGCGATCTGAGCTTTGTCGATCTCAGCCTGAGTATCGATTCCGAGATCATCATAAGGGCAAGCGAATGATGCCATATCACCCTTTGTATACTTCAGTACGAAAGCTGCCTCTGCGCAGTAGATATCAGGAGCATCAGCTCCGCCTGCTGCGAGTGCCTGGTCAAGTGCAGGCTGATAAGCACCTTCTGTTGTAGCAATGATCGTTGTGTTGATGTCATAATTGAAATCAGGATGTGCTTCCTTGAACTTGTCAATCATGCCGGGAACTTCGTCTGTGAACGCCCAAACATTGATTGTGCCGCCTTCAGCAGATCCGCCGGTTGTATCACCACCGGTAGTATCGCCTGAACCTGCTTCGGTTCCGCCCGTCTCACTGGTACCTGTGTTTGCGGGAGTACCTGTGTCACCGCCACTGGTACATCCTGCTGTCATTGATGCTACCATACATGCACTGAGTGCAATTGCCATAGCACGCTTGAATACTTTCATTCTTTTAACCTCCTTAATACTTTGGAAACCCCTCAAAATGTATACATCTTAAAAGAATTTCCTTCCCATATTTCCCTACATTCAACATTATACAAAAGCTGCGATTTCATTACTTATCATTTATTGCGAAACTTTTAACAAATGTTGCTCATTATTTAACAGAAAATTTATAAATACTTTCAGAATGGTAATGCTCATCTGTACCAAATATTGGACAATCTGCATCAGACTCTTCCAAAAAATTCACTGCGTTTGGTATATATTGCGGTTCCAGACAGAATCCGCTGCGGTCATTGTATTTAGCACCATTTTTACCATCCTGATCACCGATAAGATTGCCCGAATAAAACTGCGTTCCTGTCCGGTCAGAGTACAGATCCATGCATATTCCGCTTTCTTCAGAATATACTGTGGCAAAATGTCTTATTTTACCTGAATTGCCATTTACCACATAGTTATGATCATACCCACTAACATAATCCAGCTGGACATCATCAGAATTAATATCCTTACCTATCTTCTTAGGTGTACGGAAATCAAAGGCTGTTCCTTCAACAGATTTATTTTCTCCTGTCGGAATAGACTTTGCATCAACCACCGGATTGTATGTATCGGCGTAAAGAGTAAGGATATGATCCTCTATGGTACCCTTATTATGTCCCTTAAGATTAAAATACATATGGCTAGTCATGTTGATGACTGTCTTTTTATCGGGAATCGCATCATAAGTGATACGAAGCTCATTATCATCACTTAATGAGTAGGTAACAGTCATGGTCAGACCGCCGGGAAGCCCCTGCTCCAGATCATTGGTCTTACACATCATGGTAATGCAAGATTCATTATCCTGAGGAAGAACAGTCCAAACCTTCTTGTCAGTTCCGTTATAACCGCTGTGAAGATTATTTTCATTATCATTGCAGTCCATCTGGTATGTCACGCCATCGATAACAACCTTTCCATCTTTTATACGGTTTGCATTCCTTCCTATTATCGCTCCGAAAAATGCGCCTCCCTGCTCATATGCTTTAAGGTCGTCATAACCAAGCTGAACATCTATCAGTTCACCCTTTTTATCCGGAACAAACAGATTGGTAACAGTCGCCCCGAAACTTATAATGGCAGCTTTCATTCCGGATTTATTACTTATGGTATAGGCATTTACAACTTCACCATCCTGCGTTCTGCCAAACACATTAACACTCATTCTATCTCGCCTCCTTTTTAGCCTTATCCTGCGGCTGTTCAGAATATATATGTTCCCGTATCTTACGCTCTGTAAAGATCTTTAACAGTAGGATACAGTTTCTTAAATGTGGTGTATTTTTCTTCGTATTTAGCAACTAAATCAGGCTCCGGCTTAATAACCTCCTTAACCTTTACCAGCTTGGCGGTTGCTGCCTCAACATTTTCAAACTTCCCGCAACCAACAGCCGCAAGGATAGCGCCGCCCAGTGCAGGTCCTTCGTCATTTTCCTGGATTTCAAGGCTTATATTCATTACATTTGCGATTATCCTTCTCCACAGCGGGCTCTTTGCTCCGCCGCCACATATGTTGGATATATTTATCTCTACACCAAGACTCCTTGCAACCTCCAGGGAATCCCTGAGTCCGAAGGCAACACCTTCAAGAACCGCAAGAACCATATCCTCCCTTGTAGTATCCATGCTCATTCCTAAGAAGCCGGCTCTTACCAAAGGATCGTTATGAGGAGATCTTTCTCCCATAAGATACGGCAGGAAGAAAACATTATTTTCACCAAGCTTTGTGATCCCTGCCTGATTTCCTGCATAGTCCTTATCCCTAAGGATCTCATCCATCCACCATTTATTGCAGGATGCTGCGGAAAGCATGCAGCCCATAAGATGGAAACCGCCGTCCGCATGTGCAAATGAATGAAGAGAATTCTTATCATCAACAGAAAACTTATCATTAGAAATAAATATTGTTCCTGATGTACCCAGCGAAATATTGCACCGTCCGGCTCCTACTGTTCCGGTACCGATCGCTGCAGCCGCATTGTCTCCGGCACCAGCAACCACCCTGGGCGTACCTGTAATTCCCATCAGGCTGCACACTTCCGGCTTAACCTCGCCAACCACATCAAAGCTTTCATGAAGCTTAGGCATTTCAATGCCGGATATGCCGCAGATTTCAAGCATCTCCTTTGACCAGCATTTATTTTTTACATCAAGGAGCAACATTCCAGATGCATCAGAGTAATCTGATACATAAGCACCTGTAAGTTTATATACTATGTAATCCTTAGGCAGCATCAGCTTGCTTATCTTTGCAAAATTTTCCGGCTCATTCTCCTTAACCCAGAGTATCTTGGGTGCCGTAAATCCCGCAAATGCAATATTGCCCGTGTACTCCGACAGTTTGTCCTGCCCTATCACATTATTAAGATAATCTGTTTCCTTAGTAGTCCTTCCATCATTCCAGAGGATAGCCGGTCTGATCACATTATCATTCTCATCAAGGATCACCAGACCATGCATCTGTCCACCGACTCCGATACCGTCAATGTTTTTGTCAGAAACAGATTCCAGAAGCTTTCCTATTCCTTCGATAGTTCCCTTATACCAGTCCTCAGGATTCTGTTCAGACCATCCTGACTGGGGAAAACTTATGGGATACTCAACGGACACTGTCTTAAGTATCTCACCCTCATTACTCATGGCAAGCAGCTTAACTGCGGATGTACCAAGATCTACACCAATAAACATTTTTATAACCTCCTTTAAATTCGCTCCTGCATTTTGTCTTTAAATAAAGCAAAAGGCAGGCATATCACATTTTACTGTAACTATGCCTGCCTCCCCACCCTCATAATGTATTAACGGTTTTAGCTCACATCTTAGGGAAAGGATTCTCTGACTTATATCTTACACCAGCCGGCTGGTTGTAATCTATCTCGTCAAACCTAACTCCCAGATACTTAAATACATCATAAAGCAGTCTTCCATTGTGGTGGAATGTGATCGCTGCATGATGAGGATAATTTTTCTGAACAAGTACATGGCGGTAGAAACGACCCATTTCAGGAACAGCGAATACACCGATCGCACCAAAGGATCTCGTTCTTACAGGAAGGATCTCACCTTCTGCAACATATGCACGGAGCTTGGCATCTGCCGTACTCTGCAGTCTGAATATTGTAGCTTCACCAGGGATCAGGTCACCCTCAAGTGTTCCGTTCGTAACCTCTACCGGAAGTGAACGGGCCATAATCTTCTGGTTCTTCATCTCGCAGAATGCAAGCTTGTCTGTAGCTGTATTTCCGCAGTGGAAGCCCATGAATGTATCAGTAAGCTTATAATCATATGCGAATTTGCCTTTGATCTCTGCTTCGTACATATCCTTGGGAACCGTGTTGTTTATATCAAGAAGGGTAACCGTATCTTCGCTTACCAGCTCACCAATGTACTCTGAAAGAGCACCGTAGATATCAACCTCACATGAAACAGGTATACCATCTTTAGCAAGGCGGCTATTAACATAGCAGGGTACACACTTAAACTGCGTCTGGAATGCAGGCCAGCACTTGCCGGCAACGATCACATTGCTCTTGCATCCCTTATGTGCCTCGATCCAGTCACGAAGTGTCAGCTCATACTGGGCAAGTGTTGAAAGGATCTCAGGCTTCTTATTGCCTGCGCCAAGCTCAGCAGCCATATCTTCAACAACTGCAGGGATCCTCTCGTCGCCTTCATGCTTTTTAAATGCCTCAAAAAGATCCAGCTCTGAATTTTCCTCGATCTCAACATCAAGATTGTAGAGCTGCTTGATAGGAGCGTTGCATGCCAGGAAATCCTGGGGACGAGGGCCAAAGCTTATGATCTTCAGATCGCTTAAAGCTATTCCGACTCTTGCAACGGTTTTGAAATCATTTATCATATCTGCGCACTCATCAGCATCTCCCACAGGGTACTCGGGAATGTAAGCGCGGAGATTACGGAGCTTGAGATTGTAGCTTGCATTAAGCATACCACAGTAAGCATCGCCTCTGTCATCAAGAAGCCTGTCGCCTGACTCCTCTGCAGCAGCTATCACAGCTGAAGGGCCCTTGAATTCCTTAACTAAAAGTGTCTCAGGTGTTTCAGGTCCGAAGTTACCAAGATATACTACAAGAGCATTGCATCCTGCTGCATTTACTTCTGCAAGAGCCTTTCTCATATCTACTTCATTTTCAACAGTTGTCTGACACTCAAAGATCTCGCCATACTTTGCATTATATGCTGCTACAACAGCTTTTCTTCTGCTCTCTGAGAGAGACATAGGGAAGCAATCCCTGCTTACTGCAATGATTCCCATTTTTACTTCAGGTAAATTTTTCATGTTGTTGAAACCTCCTCGTTAGTTTGTGACTGTGTTAAATAAATCTTTTTCCTCTGACTGCTTTTCAGTACTTTTCTGAATTCTTTATTTTTTCTATTTCCGCCACTATATGGTAACTTCTGCTGTCAGGCACTTGCTTCCCGTAAGAGCCTCACTCCTTGCATCAGGCTGCTGTCCACCCACGAACAGCTTATATGTACCATGAAGCTTAACTCTTCTTCCATCTTCCAAAACAGTATCAAATGCTCTTTCACCCAGCTTAAATGTAACAGTCTTTGCTTCTCCGGGCGCCAGAGTGACTCTTTCAAATCCTGCCAGACTGAAGAATGGCTGATTGTCAACATCTGTTGACTCTGTCAGTTTTTCAATATCACCATTCAGGCCGTTGGAAAGCTTTTCCCCAATCTGATTGCTTACATAAAGCTCTGCAATCTCATCAGCCTTAACTGCACCCGTATTCTTAACAATAACACTTACGCTGACTCCTAAAGCACCCTCTTTATCATTTTCATTAATCTTTACATCACTGTATTCAAATCTTGAATATGAAAGTCCGTAGCCAAAAGGATATAAAGGCTCACCAGTAAAGTACCTGTATGTCCTGTTCTTCATACTGTAATCTTCCATGGAAGGCTGTGTGCCGTCCTTGTAGAAAGTAACCGGAAGCTTTCCGCCGGGGCACGCCTGACCGAATATAATATCCGCAACAGCCTGACCGCCGGCCTGTCCGCTGTACCAGCTCTGGATTATGGCACTTACATTTTCCTCCTCAAAGCTGAAATCAATGGCGCTTCCCGTGTTACATACTATTATTACAGGCTTTCCTGTGCTTACAACTCTCTTTATCAGCTTCTGCTGTGATTCGGGAAGGAAAAGGGAAGTCTTATCTCCTGCAGCGAATGCATTTCCGGTATCTCCTTCTTCACCTTCTATGGTGGAATCAAGGCCTACGCACAGAACTACCACATCACTGGCTCTTGCTACGGTTTCAGCCTCACTTAATCTGTCATCATCAACCGCAAGATTCTGAACCTTACTTTTAAAGAGATGTGAGCCCTCGGAATACAGAACCCTTGTACCGGGATTAACCGCATTTCTGATGCCCTGAAGATTTGTAACATATCTTGATGATGTTCCGTTATAATTGCCCTCCAATACTGCAATGGAAGTAGCCGTAGGACCTATAACGGCAATAGATTTTATGTTGTCCTTATTTAAAGGAAGCAGTCCGTCATTCTTAAGAAGAACTGTTGAGTTAACACTTGCCTTATATGAAAGATCAGCCGACTCATCTGTATCCAGTGACTCGATTCCGATATTGTCATACTCGCAGTCGTCGGAGAACATTCCCAACGCAGCCCTGATGGTATATGCACTTATTGCTGCATTACGTATTTCTTCCTCAGTTACCAATCCCTGTCTGTATGCCTCCATGATCTCCCTGTAAACATAGCCCGCATTTACATTGCAGCTTGCTTTTAAAGCAAGAGCAGCCGACTCGACCACATTCTTTGTCACATGGTGATTTTCATGAATATCCATAAGGGCAAGGAAATCCGATACGAAATATCCGTCAAATCCCCAGTCGCCTCTGAGTTTCTTAACAACCAGTTCTTTGCTTGCGCAGGCAGGTTCGCCATTGACCCTGTTATATGCACCCATGACACCGGATACATCAGCTTCTTTGACCGCTGCGTAGAACGCCGGGGTATAAGTCTCTTCCAGATCCTTTGCCGAAGCCTTTGCATCAAAACCGTGCCTTAAAGCCTCAGGCCCCGAGTGAACAGCATAGTGCTTTGCACAGGCAGATGTCTTCAGGTATTTTCCATCGCCCTGAAGTCCCTTTATAAATGCAACACCAAGTGCTCCTGTCAGGTACGGATCTTCTCCGTATGTTTCCTGGCCTCTGCCCCACCTTGCATCTCTGAAAATATTTACATTAGGCGACCACATTGTGATTCCCTTATACAGATCCCTGTCGCCGTATTTTTTGGACTCGTTGTACTTTGCCCTGGCTTCCGTTGCTATAACATCGCCAATCTTTTGCAGCATTTCTTTATCAAACATTGCCGCAAGAGCTATAGCCTGAGGAAATACTGTAGCTGTCCCGGCTCTGGCAAGTCCGTGAAGTCCCTCATTCCACCAGTTATATGCCGGTATCCCCTGCGATTCCACCGCCGGACTGTCATATTTGATCTGCGATGCTGCTTCTTCCAAAGTCATGGAATCAACCAGTTTTTTTGCGATTTCTTTAAATTCTTTTTTCATATGATTACCCCGATTCCCTGCACTAAACCAACACTTGCAACATGCGCCAAACAAATACCGAGTCTACGCATCAAAGCAAATCACACCGTTATTATGGTAACATAGGAAAAATCCAATTACTTTTCAAAAGTTGCGGTGTATTTACCTAATGTTGCTAAAATATTTCTGCACATAACCCATCTTTTCCAGCTGCCGTGATAACCATAAAAAAAACCACCTTTCCATGCTTACGGAAAAATGGTTCGCTGTTTAAAATCAATTCTTTCTTTATATTTAATCAATAAATATCCTTAGTCTCTTTAAGCTCAGGACGACGCTCCAGCTCAACAGCCGCACGCGATATGAGTTTTATAAGCTCGGCTATCATCCGCTCTCTCGAAGGGAGTCTGCGGATATCAAGAATTACACTGCTGATCTCATCCGGCACATCATAAAGCTCAAGCATATCGCGAAGCTCACTCCTGTCGCAATCATCTATATGCTCTTTGCAGTATTCCATAAGCTCAACAGCTTCTTCCTGAGAATAACCTTCATCAAGCATGAACTCATATATATCTTCTGCCACAAGTATGGGATAGTGCTTAAACCATGACTCAAGATATGCATCTGTTCCTTCAACAGAATCATAACGGGTGTACATAAGTGACACCGTATCGCACATCTGCCAGAAATTTCTCGGTCTTAAGTCTGCTATCACTCTGCGCTGACATTCCGAACCGGCTACTGCAACCAGATCCTCCCAGGTCAGCTTTCTGAATATGACAGGATCAATGCCGTTTGCTCTGAGCAACTCATTGATCCAGGTAGAATTTACGCACAACGCAACGGATCCATTAGCAAATCCCAGATCCCTGACGATGAAACGATAACCTCTGTTTCTCACAAATAATCTCCTGCTATAAGTATTAACACCGTTACTATTCAGAACAGCCCGAAACAATTGCCGTAACGGACGAACTAAAGAGTAAACTCGTCGATGACAGCCTGCACATTGCAAATCAATTCTTCTGTTTCAGACTGCCGTAACTTCCAGAATTTACAACTCCTAAAACGATTTCTGAAAAGTTACTTAATATCAGGAACTTATATCCTGTCCCCTCATACAGTGGGCCCAACATCTTGTATCACAATTTTAGCCATAGGCCACGACTTTAATTATACACATTTTTTTTCAAAATGGTAGTATTTTTCATAGATTTAGTGGAAAAAATTTCAAAAAACACATCTTGTTGATAGGAAAATTTAACAAAAAACGATTTCCGCTTAGAGCACGCGGCAGATTTGCCATTCTACATCTTGTATTTATCAAAAAACCGCTATTCGGTGTGCAGAATACTTAATTTTCCATATAAAAATTATATGTTATCCAACAACTCTTCCATATCTTCGAAGCTCTCTATCCGGCATGCCTTATCCCTAAGCTGGGCTGCATTTGGGAAGCCTGAGAGATACCAGGCTATGTGCTTACGCATTTCCCTGACTGCAATATACTCGCCTTTGCACTCCCGCATAAGTTCCGCATGTCTTCTGATAGTGAATTTTATCTCTTCTATCCCCGGCTTACCTTTTGGTACAGTCTGACCGCCTGATAAGAAAGCATCCTTTACTTCCTTAAATATCCAGGGATTACCCTGGGCCGCTCTTCCTATCATGATGCCGTCGCACCCGGTAGACTTAAACATATCCATTGCTGACTCTGCGCTGTCAATATCACCATTGCCTATTACCGGGATACTTACCGCTTCCTTAACCTGACGGATGATGTCCCTGTCAGCCCTGCCACGATAATACTCTTCCCTGGTCCTGCCATGCACCGCTATCGCAGATGCCCCGGCATCCTCCATTCGCTTTGCAAACTCAACGGCATTTACACTTTCAGCATTAAAGCCCTTGCGTATCTTTACAGTGACAGGCTTGGATATGGCGCCGGATACAACCTTTACTATCCGGTATGCAAGCTCAGGATCCTTCATAAGAGCTGAGCCTTCGTGGTTATTTACCACCTTAGGGACGGGACACCCCATATTTATATCCAGTATATCAAAGGGCCTGTCCTCTATTGATGCTGCCACATTTGCCATTATCTCAGGATCACCGCCGAAAAGCTGCAGTGATATGGGATGTTCCCTGTCGTCTATGGTCAAAAGCGCTTCGGTATTTTTATTCTTATACATTATGGCCTTTGCACTGACCATTTCCATACATAAAAGACCTGCCCCCTGCTCCCTGCACAGAAGCCTGAAAGGCAGATCCGTCACCCCCGCCATGGGGGCAAGTATTATAGGTACTTTTATCTCTACATTTCCTATGTACATATCACTTGCAGTTTTTTTCATATATCAGCCTGAGGCCGTCCAGGGTAAGCATCCTGTCATAAACCTCAATGCAGTCTGTCTCGTCCGCGATGATACTGCCAAGTCCGCCTGTAGCCACCACCTTCAGATTATCCAGACCTGATTCTTCCTTAACTTTTTTTACCATATATTCAGTCTGCCCGATCTGTCCGTATACAAGCCCTGCCTGCATACTGGTTACCGTATTCTGGGCCAGGATGGAATCAGGTTTCTTGATCTCTATCTCAGGAAGCTTTGCAGTATCCTGCCACAGAGCCTTAGCACTTATCCTGATACCGGGTGCCGTAATGCCGGCAATAAACTCTCCGGATGCACTTATCAGGTCATAGGTGGTAGCCGTACCAAAATCCATTACCAGCACCGGACCGCCATACTTTTCGTATGCACCAACCGCATCTACTATTCGATCCGCACCGATTTCCCTCGGGTTTTCTGTAACTATCTTTATTCCGGTTTTCACACCCGGTCCCACGATAAGGGGGTTCTTACCCACATACCTCTCCAGACCGCCTACAAGGGAATGCATCAGATCCGGAACCACGCTTGCGATTATGATGCCTTCAACTTCTTCTTTTTTCACATCCAGCTGCTGGAGGAGCATCATCACAGACACACCATACTCATCCGATGTACGGGGCTGCTTTGTCATCATCCTGAAACTGTACTTCAGATCTTCACCCTTAAAGAGTCCGAAAGTGATATTTGTATTTCCCACATCAACCGTAAGCAGCATATACAATCCTCCCTTTTCTTTATTTAAAGCGAATCTCTCATACGAAATTCCTTAAGCTGTCAAATACTACTGTGTGATGTCCAGTCCTTCTATCTTTTCATGAAGAATGAACACCCTGTAATACATGCTGAGCGCCTCTAACATATCCTGTCTCTTGATCTTTATCTGGTGAGTGAGCAGTCCGGCAGATATTTCATCATAAAGATAATCGCTTTCATCCGAAACCGTTTCCATGGAAATGCTTCCGTCATCCTCAAATACAAACATAAAGATACCGCCGCACTCCTCAGTAAAAAGAACACATATAACATGCAGTTCTTCCTTCATGGACTCCGGTATCTTTCCGAACATTTCCTCATTAAAGAAATATTTCTGCTCATAAGAATTGGCCCCGCAAAGAACCACGCGACCATCCTTCATCCTGCCTTCTTTGATATCTATTTCAGACATATCCGTACACACCTCTTACCGACACTTCACCGGAGGCCACAGTACAGTATGAGCCATCCTTAAGCTTTATTATAAGCTCTCCTCTGTCATTTATCCCCTCGGCAATTCCACCATACTCACCCAGCGGGTCAAGTACGCGCACCTCCCTGTCCCTGTTGATCAGATATCTGTCATAGATATCCACAAAGGCAGACATATCCAGATGTTCTTCAAATATACCATAATAGTACTCAAAATATTCCATTATGCCCAGTATAAGCGCAGGTCTGTCCACCTTCTCACCCTTTTCGATGCGAAGCGAAGTCGCTATATCCTTTATCTCATCCGGGAAAGAGGTCTGATTTGCATTTATGCCCACGCCCACGACAACATACTGGATAAAGTCAGGCTCGGCGCTCATTTCCGTAAGGATTCCGCATACCTTATGCCCGTTTATCAGCACATCATTGGGCCACTTTATCTTTACATCAAGCTCGGGATGCAGGCCGGATATCACTTCTGCCACGCTTACAGCCATAAGAAGCGTCAGCATGGAAGCCTTGTCCGGAGTAAATCTCGGTCTTAAGAGCAGGGTAAAATATATGCCCTCACCTGCAGGAGACTGCCATGTCCTGCCGCGTCTTCCCTTCCCTCCGGTCTGGCAGTCGCTTACTACCAGTGAGCCATGATCCATGCCTTCCTCGGCAAGATATTTCGCATCCTCATTGGTTGATTCGGTCTCTTTATGAAAATAAACTTTCCTGCCGGCCCACATTGTATTCATGCGACTCATTAGCTCACTGCCGGACAATATCTCGGGATAACCAAGCAGAAGATACCCCTTGTTGGTCACTGCCTCGATATCGTAGCCTTCCTCTTCAAGCTGCTTGATCACCTTCCATACGGCAGTTCTGGACACACCAAGCTCATCACAAAGTTCCTGACCGGATACATGAACTCTGGTATTTCTTAGTTTCCTCAGTATATCTGCTTTTAAACTGACTCTCGGTGCCATATCAGAAAGCACCCAATGTGGCTGCCATTACAGCCTTTATCGTATGCATACGGTTCTCAGCCTCGCGGAACACCTCCGACTGACTGCTCTTGAATACCTCATCCGTAACTTCCATTTCATCCAGATCAAATTTCTCATGTATTATGCGGCCGGTCTCTGTTCCCAGATCATGAAATGCAGGCAGACAGTGAAGGAAGATTGCCTTATCCTTAGCGCAGGACATAAGCTCTGAAGTCACCCTATAGGGGGTAAGATCAGCTATACGCTCTGCCCAGATTTCATCCGGCTCTCCCATTGATACCCACACATCAGTATAAATGATATCAGCATCCTTAGCCGCTTCTTTGGGATCGGTGCAGAGGGATACGGATCCGCCGCTTTCCTTTGCCCATTCCCTGCACTGGGCTACAAGCTCATCATTCGGGAAATATTTTTCCGGTGCCCCCACTGCAAAATGCATTCCCATTTTGCTGCAGAGTATCATGAGCGAATTGCCTGTATTGTAACGGGCATCACCCATGTAGCAAAGCTTTAAGCCTTTGTGATCACCGAATACTTCACGGATGGTGAGAAGATCTGCCAGCATCTGGGTAGGATGGTACTCGTTGGTAAGTCCGTTCCAGATGGGAACACCTGCATATTTTGCCAGTTCTTCCACTATCTCCTGACCAAAGCCACGATACTCTATTCCCTCAAACATGCTTCCAAGCACACGCGCCGTATCAGCGATACTTTCCTTTTTACCTATCTGGGAAGCCTGGGGATTGAGGTAGGTAGTTCCCATTCCCAGGTCATGTGCAGCCACTTCAAAAGAGCAGCGTGTACGGGTGCTGGTCTTTTCAAAGATAAGGGCTATATTCTTTCCTCTGAGTACATCCACAGGAATCCCCTCTTTTTTCTTACGCTTAAGCTCTGCTGCCAGATCCACCAGATACATTATCTCTTCTGCCGAAAAATCCTTTAATGTCAGAAAATGACGTCCTTTTAAATCCATGACTGCCTCCAACTTTTTATTCGCAACAGTTAATGACCTGCAGGTTCATCCTGTTACGCTATTCTCTAATCGTTACGCCTGCCGCACATGCTGCGACAGGCGTTTCTGTTTCTGTTACCAATTATCAGTTATCTTTGACTACCTCTTTGAATGTGGTAGCCAGACCTGCTATTCCCTGCAGATCCGAGGGGATGATTATCTTTGTAGCCTGTCCGTTTGCCATCTGGCCAAGAGTCTCCAGTGACTTGAGCTGAAGCACACTTTCATCAGCGCCTGCTTCCTTAAGCATCCTGATACCGTCAGCGGTAGCTTCCTGCACTTTACGGATAGCTTCTGCCTGACCTTCAGCCTGACGGAGGAGAGCTTCCTTTTGCGCCTCAGCCCTGAGGATCTGTGCTTCCTTCTCAGCCTGAGCATTGAGGATTGCAGATTCCTTCTTACCTTCTGCCACAAGAATGGAAGATTTCTTCTCACCTTCTGCTCTGGTAACGGCTTCTCTTCTCTCTCGCTCTGCCTTCATCTGCTTTTCCATTGCATTCTGGATCTCAGTAGGAGCAATGATGTTCTTGAGCTCGACACGATTTACCTTGATACCCCAAGGATCGGTAGCCAGATCTACGGAAGCGCGCATCTGAGTATTGATAACTTCACGGCTGGTAAGTGTTGAGTCGAAATCCAGATCACCGATGATGTTACGGAGCGTAGTGGCTGTCAGGTTCTCAATAGCCATGATAGGATTTTCCACACCGTATGCATAAAGCTTGGGATCGGTTATCTGGAAAAATACGATGGTATCGATACGCATGGTAACATTATCCTTTGTGATAACCGGCTGAGGCGGGAAATCATAAACCTGCTCCTTAAGTACCACTCTCTTTGCTACTCTGTCCACGATGGGCAGCTTAAAATGAAGTCCTGTGTGCCATGTGGTAAGATATGTGCCCAGTCTCTCTACGACATACGCATTGGCCTGCGGCACGATCTGAATGCATGGTACAATAAGTATCAGTAAAAAAATGATCAGAAAGAAAATTATAAATATTCCTGCTCCAGCTAAAAATTCCATTTTTGTTCCCTCCCTTTTTTTGTTATGTTTTGTTTTTTCTGAACTTGCGTCAGCAGTTTAACATTCTCTGTTTCAACACCTTTGCCTCACTCTGTCACCGGCTCCACAATAACCTTGACGCCTTCGACTCTGAGTACTTTTACCTTGGCGCCCTTCTCTATCTTTACATCATCCGATTCCGTGCGGGCAGTCCACTCCATGCCTTTGATCATCACTGTTCCCGTGGCAGCTATATTGTCTATATTCACAGAAACAATTCCTATCTCTCCGGGCACGCTGTCCACATTAGTCGCTACCATCTTTTTATTGAAATGCTTTGCGGCTATCGGTCTCGTAAAAATCAAAAGCACCACGGATACCACAATAAATACTGCGATCTGCACGGCAACAGGCGGGTTAAACAGAGAAATTATCAGTGCAACCAACGCACCACCTGCAAACCATATTGTAGTAAGTCCCAGCGTGGCGATCTCTATCACAACCATCACCACAAAAACTGCCAGCCATATAAAAGCCATTGTTATCTGCATACCGGCACCTCCCTCCTGCGCAATGGTATAGCTCATTTTCCGAGCCGCCCTGTATATGCAGCCTGTGTTTCAAAAATAAAAACACGAGACTTATTATACCACAACCACCGGATATCCGCTATACCTGGCTCTTTGCCACCTTATTGCAGGGAAGCGGCTGCAGAATAGTCTTCCGCTCCCCTTACTGTATTAATGCTGTATGGTTAAATTATACGGAAAACAGAACGCCTTATACATATATACTGCGACAAATTAGATGCATGTATTTCGCGATTTTAGTGAAATTGCGTATACGGCCCATTAACTCCACGGCACCTGCTGAGTGATGCAATGTATGTTGCCGCCGCCCTTTATGATAGGCAGGGCCGGGATTCCGATGACCTCCCTATCCGGGAAACAGCCGGAAAGAATATCTATGGCAGTCTGGTCATTCACATCCCCGAACTGAGGGACAAGAACAGCCCCGTTGCATATATAGAAATTTACATAGCTTGCCGCCAGACGCTCACCTGCCTCACGCACATCCTCTCCGGGCACAAACACATATCCCGCCAGGTCTTCCTCTGTAACGCACACAGGCTCTGCCGGGATCGGGAGCTTGTGAATAACAAATTTTCTGCCCTTTGCGTCGGTTTCATTTTCAAGAACCTGCAGGTCTGCCAGGCTCATTTCATACTGTGGATCATTTTCATCATCCGTCCAGGCAAGTACCACCTCGCCGGGCTTTACGAAAGCACATACATTGTCCACATGCTCATTTGTCTCGTCATTATAGATACCGTGGGGAAGCCATATAACCTTTGTGGCACCAAGCATGTCACAGAGCTTCTCCTCTATCTCGGATTTCGTCATATGAGGATTTCTGCCGGGACTTAACAGACAGCTCTCCGTCACGAGAATAGTTCCGTCTCCGTCGCTGTGTATGCTGCCGCCTTCCAGTACAAAGTCACCGGCATAACAGACTTCTCTTCCCAGCGCTTCGCAGATCTTTACTGCTGCCGCATCGTCATTTTCATAATCGAGGTACAGTCCGTCATAATCCCCGCCCCAGGCATTGAACTTCCAGTTAATGCCTTTTACATCTTTACCATCTGTTATGAATGTCGGCCCCACATCTCTGGCCCAGGCATCATCGGTGGGGATTTCCAGCACTTCAGCAGTATCGCCGAGTCTCTGTCCGGCCGCAGCAGCATGAACCTCATCTGCCAGCATATATACTTTTTCATGCTTTGATATCTCACCGGCGATCTGAGCAAAAACTTTCTGTGCCTCAACACCGCCATAAGGCCATGATCCGGGACGCACCGGCCATATCATTATGGTCGCTGAATGCTTTTCAAATTCCCCCGGCATACGAAACTCATCTGTTATCGGATACGCTCTGTAAGTATTCATAAAATAACCACCCTTATCATTACTGCATCGATTCGCCTGAATTATAAATTCACGACAGTCTCATCTTAAAATCTTCATACCCAAACTCTTTCACCGGTCTGCACTCGCTACTTTCATCCATTGCATAAATGGACGGTAAGCCTATGCCATTGAAGGTATTGTTCTTTACCATTGAATAGATCGCCATATCCTCGAATACCAGTCTGTCACCGACATGTATCTCTTCATCAAATGAATAGTCGCCTATAACATCCCCCGCAAGACAGGTGCAGCTTGACAGTCTGTAGGTGTAGTTCTTTTCACCTGCCGGTCCCGAATCTCTTAGCGGCGGGCGGTACGGCATCTCCAGCACATCAGGCATGTGACAGGCCGCAGATGCATCAAGCACAAGTATCTTCATATCATTTTCTACTATGTCCATGACTTCCGTCACCAGATATCCGGCATTAAGAGCCACGGCTTCTCCGGGCTCAAGGTAAACATCAATATTAACGTAGCCATTACATGGTTTACTATATGTACACTTTATCTTTTGTATAAGTTCTATCAGCCCTTCCCTGTCATAGTCATTTTTTGTGATGTGGTGGCCGCCCCCCATATTGATCCACTTTATCTGCGGAAGAGCCAGGTACTCACCGAATTTATCCTCTACCGCATCAAAAGTTTTACGCAGCGGTTCAAATCCCTGCTCACAGAGCGTATGAAAATGAAGTCCGCTTACAAGAGAAAACTCTCTGGGATATTCCTTTACACCTTTTCTGAAATTCTCTATGGTGATGCCCAGCCTGGATCCCGGCGCACAGGGATCATAAATAGGCTCGTCCTGAGTGGAATATTCAGGATTTATGCGAAGTCCTATTCCGTCGGTTATGCCTCTTTTCTCCTGTATTCCCTTTACGGTATCAGCATACTTTGCCAGCTGTGAAAATGAATTGAATATCACATGGTCACAGATCGATGCGATTTCCTCTATCTCGCTTTCCCTGTATGCAGGTGAAAAAATGTGGTTTTCCTTCCTCATTTCCTCATTTGAGAGCCTCGCCTCATACAGGCCGCTGGCTGTGGCCCCCGCAAGATACCTGCCGATCAGCGGATATTCACTGAATGCGGAAAAAGCTTTCTGGGCAAGCAGTATCCTGCAGCTGCTTTTTTCCTGCACATCTGAAAGGAGCTCAAGGTTTTCCCTGAGCTTCTTTTCATCGATAACATATGAAGGTGTATTTATTTCTTTAAGTTCCAAAAATAAACTTCCTCCTATTTTATTCAAGCGCTGTTAATTTTCTCCCCGGAGAAACTGCTTCAATCCACCAGTACCGGATTCTCATCCACTACCCAGGGAAGTCCCCACTTGTTCAGTGCTTCCATATAGGGATCCGGATCGAACTCGTCGGTAGTGAATACCCCCGGCTTCTTCCACAGTCCCTGTACCACCATCATTGCGCCTATCATGGCGGGTACGCCGGTGGTGTAGCTTATAGCCTGTGAACCCACTTCCTTATAACATTCCTCGTGGTCGCAGACATTGTAGATAAAGAGCTTCTTCTCTTTTCCGTCTTTCTTTCCGGTAAAGATGCAGCCGATGTTGGTCTTGCCCTTTGTGCGGGGACCAAGAGTTGCAGGATCGGGAAGCAGGGTCTTTAAGAACTGTATGGGCACTATTTCCACGCCATTATGCATTACAGGGGTAGTAGAAAGCATACCCACATCTTCAAGACATCTCATATGGTCGAGGTAGCTCTGACCGAAGGTCATAAAGAATCTGATCCTCTTAACCTCAGGAAAATTCCTGCCAAGTGCTTCAATCTCCTCATGATGAAGCAGGTACATATCCTTCATTCCAACCTGCGGGAAATCATACTCTCGCTTTATGCTCATGGCAGGTATCTCTACCCACTTGCCGTTTTCCATATAGCTTCCGGGAGCACTGACCTCGCGAAGGTTTATCTCAGGGTTGAAATTCGTTGCAAACTTATAGCCGTGGTCGCCGCCGTTGCAGTCAAGTATGTCTATGGTATCAATAGTATCGAAATAGTGCTTCTTTGCATATGCAACATACACGCTGGTCACGCCGGGATCAAAGCCGGTTCCAAGCAAAGCCGTAAGACCTGCCTTTTCAAATTTCTCCTGATATGCCCACTGCCAGCTGTAATCGAAATACGCCGAGAAGCCAAGGTCCTTGCATCTCTTTTCGTAAATTGCTCGCCATTCAGGATCATCCGTATCCTCGGGCTCATAGTTTGCAGTATCTATATAGTGAACTCCTGCTTCCAGGCAGGCATCCATTATTGCAAGATCCTGATAGGGAAGCGCCACATTAAGCACTGCGTCAGGCTTATAATCATTTATCAGCTTAACGAGAGCAGGCACGTCCATTGCATCGATCTCTGCCGTGGTGATCTGCGTTTTAGTGGAGGCCCTCCACTTTTCGGCAACAGCATCACATTTAGCCTTTGTGCGGCTGGCTATGCAGATTTCACTGAACACTTCTGAATTCTGGCAGCACTTTGCGATGGCAACACTTGCCACTCCTCCGCATCCGATAATCAGTAATCTTGACATTTTCCTTTATCCTCCCTTTCGTTTATTTCTTCTTTCCCTCTTCCTCATGCAGGATATCGACCACATACTGTGGCAGCATAAACGATGCCCTATGCATCTGCGGTGTATAGTACCATGTCTTAATATTTCTTTTACTCCACCTCTCCGGATCAAAGTCATCGATGGGGTGGTATTTCTTGCTGGCAAAGCCGAAGGTCCAGTATCCCGAAGAACAGGTGGGAATATGTGCCTGATACACACGGCTTATAGGGAAAGTCCTGTATACCTTGCGGTGCATAGACCTGAATATGGACTCCTCATCATCAAAGAAAGGACTTCCGTGCTGGTATACCATTATGCCGTCACTCTTAAGCGCCTTAAAGCAGCTCCCATAAAACTCCTTTGTAAATAGCCCCTCGGCATGTCCGAAAGGATCGGTAGCATCATTTATTATGATGTCATATTCATTTTCACGGCTCCTGACAAACCTGAGGCCGTCCTGATAGGACACCTCCACACGTTCATCCCCAAAGCCTTTAGTGGTATCCGGGAAAAATCTCTTGCAGACATCAACCATCTGTTCATCCGGCTCCACTACATCAATATGCTCTATCTCCGGATAGGCAGTAAAACCGCTGGCCACGCCGCCATCACCGCCACCTATGATAAGCACCCGCTTTACATTTGGATGCACTGCCATAGGGACATGTACCACCATCTCATTATAAATGAACTCATCCGCCTCCGAAAAAATCACCTCGCCGTCAAGCACCAGGAATTTACCGAATGATTCCGACTGAAAGACATCTATCTCCTGAAACTCACTCACAGCGTGATAAAGCTGGTTTGTAACGCGTATATTCAGGCTTGCGCCCTCAGTCTGGGAATCCAAAAACCATATTTCCGAATTATTCTTCATGCATGTACTCCTTCAAGAACCTGCAGATGATCCGCCGTAGGATCTGCCATTCCCTGCAGACTGCAGCCCTTTTCCCTGGCATAGAGTATGTGGCCTATTATTTCTTCCGTTATCTTTTCACCGGGTGAAAGAATGGGGATACCCGGAGGATAGCACATAACCGATTCACCGCATACGCGCCCTGCAGTCTCCTGTATAGGAAGCGTCTCCTTAGGCGCATAAAAGGATTCCTGGGGCGAACAGATAACCTTTGGTATCACCGAGTCCACATAGCTTAATTCTTCCTTGTCTTTTTTATAAAGTCTCCTGATATCGGACAGTGCTCCCACTAACCTCTCAATGTCCTGCATACGGTCGCCAATGGAAATATACGCCATTATTGTGCCGATATCGCCAAACTCCATCTGTATGTCATACTCATCCCTGAGCAGGTCATAGACTTCAATACCTGTCAGGCCTATGGGCTTTGTAAAGATGCAGAGCTTTGTCACATCAAAATCATACACACTGCTTCCGTCAATCAATTCCCGCCCGTATGCATAATAATCACCTATTTCATTTATTTCTTTCCTTGCATACTCGCTCATCTCTATCACTTTGGCAAACGACTCTCTGCCCCTGAGTGCAAGATTACGCCTGCTTAAATCCAAGCTTGCAAGCAGCAGATAGCTGGCTGATGTGGTCTGCACCAGATTTATTATCTGCCTTACATATGCGGGATCAGCATTCTCCCCCAAAAGAAGCACCGAGCTCTGAGTCAGGCTTCCACCGGATTTGTGCATGGAAATGGCCGCCATATCCGCCCCGGCCTTTATACCCGCAACAGGCAGACCTTCCGCAAAATAAAGCTGGGTGCCGTGTGCTTCGTCGCAAAGCACCTTAAGACCATGCTCATGAGCAAGAGCCGTAAGAGCCTTTAAGTCGGAACAGATTCCATAATATGTGGGGTTGTTTATAAGAACAGCCTTCGCATCCGGATTCTCCCGGATTGCTTCCCGAAGAGCTTCCACCTCCATTCCCAGGGCAACGCCTATTACGGAATGGATCTTCAGCTTAACATACACGGGTATCGCACCGCAGATGATAAGCGCATTGATAACACTCTTGTGTACATTGCGGGGGACGATGATCTTCTCACCGGCCTTGCACGAAGAAAGCACCATCGCCTGCACGGCACTGGTGGTCCCGCCTACCATAAGAAAAGCGTGAGCAGCACCGAAGGCATCTGCCATCAGCTCCTCCGCCTCCGCGATCACCGATACGGGATTGCAAAGATTATCGAGGGGCTTCATACTGTTTACATCTATGCCAACGCACTGCTGCCCCAGAAGCTGCGTAAGTTCAGGATTCCCCCTGCCCCTTTTATGTCCGGGGACATCAAAAGGAACCACACGCTTTTTTTTGAATTTTTCAAGAGCCTCGCACAGGGGCGCTCTCTTCTGCCTCTCTGTATTCATCTCTTTTTTACCAGGATTTCAGATCTGAGCTTCTGAAAGATTTCATTTACTGCAAAGTCTTCATCAATGCCGTGATATCTCACCAGACGGCTTCCGTCAGATTTATTTTTGTACACGGTAAAAAATCCGTATTCATCCTTATATATGCCAAAAGCTCTGGGGCCGGTGTAATTCTCGCCGATATGGAAATGTGCCTTTTCTAAAGGAATATGCCTGCGCTCGCAGAATTCCTTCAATTCCTCTATGGTATGAGGCGACTCATCAGAAGGAGCAGCAGTCCTTAGCTCAGCCCCGCAGTATGTACATATAGACAGTTCATCCGGGAGAAAATTCCCACAATATTCACATTTGATGCGCATACCTTAATATCCTTTCCGAATGCCCTGACGAGCCTTTGCTGCCGGCATATTTATATATAACACTTTTCCGACTTCTTATCCGTATCCAATTGAACCGGATCCTATATTGGTTTCGTTTTATCACCAGTCGCTGTCCCAGTCGGTAGATCCCGAATCCCAGGAATCCCAGTCTCCGGAATCCCAGCTGTCGTCACTGTCCCAAGAATCACTGTCCCAGTCATCATCATCATAGGAGCTGGTCTCCACATAATAATCACTTTCCTGGAAATCAGTGGCTCCCATGTCATCTGTGTAACTGATGCTCTGGTAATAATCACCTGCGGATTTGTCATCATCAAGTTCATCCGGCACATCAAAATCCGACGTCCAGTCATCGAGACTGTCATCATACATGTACCAGCTTCCATTCTGATTGTAATAGGTATTACCGCCATAACTGTAATACCCCGAACTGGGAGTATCGTCACAAGCCGCATAAATCAAAAGCGCAATTACGCAAATCACTGTGATTATAGTGCTGGTACTGAGCCAGCGTGACTTCCTTGACCTTCTGCGCTTATTATTGTTCCTTACAGGCTGCGTATTCTGTACCGGCTGTGAAGCATTCCTCTGGCCGCCTTTTCGATCCAAAGCCTCAGACTTAAGCTTCTGATATATCTCATTTACGGCATAGGCTTCATCCTTGCCCTTGTAACGTACAGCCCTCTGCCCGTTGTCCTTGTTCTTATAGACTACGAAATCACCGTTGCCATCCTGAAAAATACCGAAAGCCCTGGCCCCCTTGTAGTCCTCGCCTATGAAGAAACGCATCTTTTCAAGAGGCATATTGTGAGCCGCACAGAACGACTTAAGCTCATCTATGGTCGTAGGGACCTGAGATGCGCCTCTTTTAACATTTTCATTCACCGCCCCGCAATATGGACATTGGGGATCGGTATCCTCAATCATCTGCTCACAATATTCGCATTTTATCTTCAAGGACTGTACCTCCTCTCACATATGGCGATTACCAACAGCAGGCAATCCCTCTTCCCAATATTTGGGCAGAAAGACCATTCACCCGACTTACTGCTCCCAGACTACCTCTTCACCTTCATATCCAAACTTAGCCTTCATGGATTCAATTTCTTCCTGCTCAACCAGATGCGCTCCCATTCCTTCAAGAGCCTCAAAGAAGGCTTTTTCACCTTCATGTATTGTCTCATCTTCGGTCCAGCTTGTAACTGCCACATACACCTCACCGTTTTCGGTATATTCCAGTACCTCTGCCTCCGACTCGGGATCCATTAAAGGAATAGCATCATAATCAACATCCGGATTTATGTCATAACATATCTGCTCCGCAAAGCTTCCCCATAACTGATTCAGATGAAATGCCTCTGTAGCACTTCCGTCGCTGTTTAATTTATAAACACCACAGATCTGTGCACCTGCTCCGGCTGATCCCCCCACTTCAACATATCCGGTATTATAAAGCGCCGAATATGAGCGGTAACCGTCCTCATATTCAAATGTTATCTCAAGCGTTCCGTCAGACTGGGCGCAAAGAACGGCATAGTAGTTAAGCAGGCTTTCGTCCTTAGTTGCAAATTTCACAACCAGAAGATCGGTGCTGCCATCTGCAGAAGTAACTGTTGCATACGATGTCTCACACTCACCGCACTCCATTGACTCTGCTGTCGCCTTAAGTGTGCCAATATCATATGTACCTACTTCAAGAGCGGGATAATTCTCATCTTCCGAAAAATACCCGCTTGTAACGGCAGAAACCTCACCACTTAGAAATGCTTCATAAACATCTGCTGCCGAAACATCCGAACCTCCATCCGAAGGTGCATCCGTTACCTGAGTATCAGCCGTATTTGTCTCCTCTGTAGCAGCAGGATCTCCGCTTTCTTCGGTATTTCCGTTTTCCCCATTGCCATTAATGTCAATGGTCTGTACCTCAGCTGAAGGTTCAGCCGGAACCTCAGCTTTCGTGCAGGCTGTTGCAAGCATGGCGGCCGACAGACATGCCGTGATCAGTAATCCTCTCTTTTTCATAGTTCTTCCTCCCTATTCCTGTTCTGAATATTTGCGGACGTTTATTATCCGCTGAACAGCATATTATGTAATTGCCCGAAATCTCTAAGTTTCCAAACAGTTACCATTATATAACTTATTCCCATATTTGAAAAACATTTTATTTTCAACCTAAAATATATTAAAATATAAGTAATGATTTCTGAAAGGAGGATGCACTTGCGCCGGATTCTTCGGCTTCGTGCCTGATGCAATATGAAACATGTAAGGACTGACATACTCTTACCCGGAATGATAGTGGCAACTGACATTATCGTTGACGGGCAGCTTATCCTCCCCAAAGGGCTGACTCTTACAGACAGGGCCATATACAGGCTTTCCACATACAATATCAAAGACATCCGAATTGAAGATCCCGTGGACATGGAGGTCGAAGAAATAGATGATGAAGAAGAAAAGGAAGAAGAAGGTATTGCTTCCGTTGCTGATGCCCTTTTAGGCCTGACTGCCGAGAAGCATGATACGGTCATCCCCGAATTTGAAGAACCTTCCCATTTTGAAAAGCTCAAGGCCTCTCCCCAGTACCAGCAGTTCCGTTCTGAGTTCACGGAAAATGTCGGTTCGCTCAAAGCTTCCCTGAACGATATAGTGGAGAAAAACACTCCCGTCAAAGTTGATGACCTGATAGGAAACACCATGAAGATCATCGCTTCGCAGTCAAATACATTCAGTGTGTTCGACATGCTCCACAACATGCGCGATTTCGATGACCTTACTTTTACACACAGCATGAATGTTGCAATGATATGCAATGTATTTGCCCAGTGGCTGGGAATGTCCCCGGATGAGGTAAAGCTTGCTACAGCCTGCGGAACACTCCATGATATAGGGAAACTTCGGATCGCCGATGAGATAATCAAAAAACCCGGAAAGCTCACGGATGAAGAGTTCAAGACCATACAGTCTCATCCCATATACGGCTATCGTCTGCTTCAGAATCAGAAAATAAGCGAGCATATAAAGCTTTCTGCCCTGGAACACCATGAAAAATGTGACGGGTCGGGATATCCCATGCATCTCCCCGGGGATAAGATAGATAAGTTTGCAAAGCTTGTTGCAATTGCAGATGTGTATGACGCAATGACTTCCAACAGAGTCTACAGAAAAGGAATGTGTCCTTTCAAGGTAATAGAAATTTTTGAACAGGAAGGTCTGCAGAAGTACGATGTGGTCTTTATTATGACATTCTTAGAGAGTGTTGTTAATACTTATATAGATAACAGAGTTGCTTTAAGCGACGGCCGCATCGGCACCGTAAAATGGATAAACAAGCAAAGGCTGTCAAAGCCCATGGTGCAACTTGAAAACGGAAATTTTTTAGAGCTTGCAAAAAATCCGGGCCTCTCCATCACGCAGATACTGTGACCGATGATGTTTTTCCTGTACAATATGTAAATGTATACAAAAAAAGGGGACTCCCCCTTTTTTAATGTTCTCTATAGGTCATGCCTGAATATATTACTACTCAACCAGCCTGAGTTTTGTCTTTTCATACTCCCAGTCGGATGACACCTTCCTTATATCTGCACCCACAGCCCTAAGCTTTGCATCAAAATCTTCATAGCCTCGTTCAACATAGCTGATATCATCAATAACGGTCTCGCCCTCTGCTGCCAGTCCCGCCAGCACCAGTGCCGCACCGGCTCTTAAATCCGGAGCCACTATACCCGCACCGGTATATTTGGATACTCCGGTAATGAGTGCCATATTGTTTTCCACCTTTATGGATGCGCCCATGCGCACCAGCTCATCCACATACTTGAAACGATTGTCGAATATTCCTTCCGTAACAATGCTTATCCCCTGTGCCAATCCGAGAGCAACCGTTATCTGGGGCTGCATATCTGTTGGGAAACCGGGATACGGAAGGGTACGAACCTGTGTCGATGAAAGCGGATCGTAACAGGTCACCTGCACCGCATCATCATATTCCATTATCTGACAGCCTATCTCAGTAAGCTTGGCCGTTATACATTCCAAATGCTTAGGGATAACATTCCTGACTACCAGATCACCGTGACTTGATGCAACGGCTGCCATATATGTACCGGCCTCTATCTGGTCTGGTATGATCGCATAATCTGTGCCGTGAAGCCTCTCCACACCACGGATACGGATAACATCAGTTCCGGCGCCGCGGATATTTGCACCCATGCTGTTTAAGAAGTTTGCAATATCAACCACATGAGGTTCCTTTGCGGCATTCTCTATAATGGTACGCCCCGATGCAAGTGAAGCGGCCATCATAACATTAATGGTAGCTCCCACGGAAACCTTATCAAAGAATATATGCGCACCGCGAAGCTCTTTTGCCTCCGCAGAAAAGCAGCCATGTGCGATATCCACCTTAGCCCCAAGAGCCCTAAAGCCCTTCATGTGCTGATCTATGCCGCGGACACCTATATTGCAGCCACCGGGAAGAGGAACTTCTGCCTTCTTATCCCTGCCTAAAAGTGCACCTACAAAATAATATGATGCACGTATCTTCTTCATGTACTCATCATCAATCAGAGTGCTGTTCAGCTTTGAACTGTCAATGATGACCGTATGCCTGTCCTCGTGCTCTACCTTTACGCCTATGCCCTGCTCTGCTTTCAGCAGTATCTTAGTATCGGTAACATCAGGAATATTCTCTATTCTTACAGGGTCTGAAGTCATGATGGCCGCAGCGATTATTCCCAGCGCAGCATTCTTGGCTCCTCCGATGGTAACTTCTCCTACCAGCGGATTACCTCCCCTGATCACGTATTTTTCCATAAAACATCTCCATTATCACATAGGGCATAATACCCCCTATGCTCATAATCCGTGGGGAATTATATCGTAAAATAGTCCCTTTGTCAAAGAGGCGACATAACTCCCACAGGTGTAAACCTTATTATTCAGGCCGCACTAAAATCTCCTGCTGCCTCTTTCGTAAGAAATAATGATCGAAAGTCTGGCAAAGGTACCTGAGCGGTTTTCCATTGAATAGTCTCTGCCCCCCGCTATCCTTATCTCATCTCCGGTGCTTACAGTATAGACTTCATTGCCGGCTCTGAAAAGCAGCTCTCCCTCTATAACTGTCAGATAGCGTACCGTATCCTCCTCATCGGTGATATCCTTCATGCTGCCGCCCGGATAGATCTCCGCCTGATACATCTCAAAGGAACGCCTGCTGTCATAGCCGAAGATCTGGCGTATCCTGTATTTTCCCTCTTTCTTCATATATATATCAGTTCTGTCAGGGTCGATAACCATTATGTCTTCTTCACGACTATAAAGAAGCTCATCAAAGCTTATCCTGAGGCCTTCAGCAATCTTTTCCATAGTGGCGACCGTAGGATTAGACTCCCCCCGCTCAATCTGCCCCAGCATACTCTTGCTGACTCCGGTGAGTGCAGAAAGAGCATCCAGGCTCAGATTCCTGGACTTGCGGATCCTTTTCAGATTTTCCGATATCTTCCTGTCGATTTTACTCATGGAATCCGGTTCCTAACCACAAAATAATCGCAGCAATGAGGATCTCTCCGCAGAGCAATCCCCCCTTGCTGCGATTGCAGATTTTGAATACACTTTATCAAATGATACCAAATATGTGCAGAACTAACACTGTCAGATCAATAAGTGTCAGTATAAGAGTAAACAGCGCTATGCCCTTTACCCCACCTACGATCTTCTTTAATTCTTTCTTAAGCAGATCTGAAGAATCTGACTGCTTCTCACTCTTTTCATTAAGTATTGCCTGGACATTGCGGTAAACTTTCACGCTTTCCTTATGCATAAACTCTTCATTAAGCTTAAATCTTTCTTCAAGCTTTGCAGAAATCTCCTCTTCGGAATCGTCCTTTTCTTCTTCTTTTTCCTCCTGAAGCTTCTGTATGGCAGCATCAAGAGCTTCTATGGATGTATTCAGCCTTTCGCTGACAAGATCCAGGGTTTCAATTGACTGTTTTAGCTTGCCCTGCTGCGCATTGATCTGGTCAAACTGTCCCTGCTCCATTATATTCTGCTGGTTCCTGATATCAGCAATGGCATTGCGGCTTGCATTAAGGGCATCATAAATTTCCGTCATGGCCTGCTTCATTTCACTGTTGCCGGAGGTGATGACAGCCAGAACATCCTGAGCCTGTGAATTCGACTTGGAGAGAGTTCCTAACGACTCCTGAAGCCTTGCATCGGAATCCTTTAATTCGGTCAAAACACCCTTTATCTGTGCATTGGAAGCAGTAAGCTGACCGAGGGTTTCCTGCAGCTTTGCATCTGATTCAGCCATTTGTCCGAGGGTTTCCTGCAGCTTTGCATCTGACTCCGTAATCTGTACAAGAGTCTCCTGAAGTCTGGCATCAGGCTCGCCGCTTTGCGCAAGGTTCTCCTGAAGTTTGACATTAGACTCTGCAAGCTGTCCTAAAGCATCCTGAATCTGTGTACTTGACTCAGTAAGCCGGCCGAGGGTTTCCTGAGTCTTTGCATCTGACTCTGCCAGCTGGTCTACAGCAGTCTGCAGCCGGATACCGTTCTCAGCTATATCTGAAATATCGCGGGAAATGGAATCATTGTCAGACCCTCTGTTTATATCGTCAATAGCAGATTTTAATGCTACTGACATTGCCGCAAGGGTATCTTCCGTATTGGTCTGTGTCTGCTGAATGGAGAATATGCCGTCTCTGATACCCGAAAGCTCCTCCAGAACAGGATCTGCTTCCGGTTCCTGTGCTCCCTCAGCGTTAGACATTTCCGTCACCGCTTCAGCTTCTGCAGCTCTTTCAGCTTCTGCTTTCTCCGCCGCTGCCTTTTCGGCTGCAGCCTTTTCATCAGCAGAATTGACTATCACGCTTATCTGCTCAAGTATAAGTTCATTGGAAGCCTTTATTTCTTCAATGGCTTCATTTATATCGGAGGATGATGCTTTTACCTCGTCGATACCGATAGCCAGTTCATTCTTTGCAGCCTTCAGCTCATTTATGCCTTCAACAATGGCATCATTTGTCACCATGATCTCATCAGTGGCAAACATATCATCATCCTTGGAAAAAGCCCCATCCTGTATATCATTGCGAAGCGCTGATATCGAATCCCTGACAGCCTGTATATCCTCACGGATGCCGTCTGTAGCAGTACGCACATCCTGGGCAGAGCTCTGTACGGCAACAGAAGACTGCTTAAGCTCTGCGGCGGGCTGCTCTATGGCATTTCGAAGGGACTCTGAAAGAGTCTGCACCATAGTCTCATCCATATTGCCAACTGCGGCACCCACTGCCTTTGATACAGCCTCGGACATCTCCCTGGAAACCGCCTCGGTGTCAACGCCCCCTGCCGCAGCCTCCAGCTTGAGAGTCTTTACCTTTTCCATACTCTCGTCAACGAGAGCGTACATTTTCTCGGTCAGTTCCGTATTGCGGTAGTTTAACTTCCGCATCTCCTGAAGAACAGCCTCATATGCACCCACCTGTTCCTCAAGGTTGTGCATCTGCGTCTGCTCTGCCTGTGAATTGGCACGGATCATATCCTGTGCATTGTACCGCTCCGCAAGCTTGTCCATAAAATTATCCATGTCTGACCTCCATGTGTTATTCTTGTTTTACGCATATACTCATGAATCCGATCATCTGCCGTCTGCAGGTGATAATGTCTTCAATCAGTGTACATTAACTATATAGCCTTCCGGGAGTATAGTCTCAAAAAGCTTCTTTATAAAATCCTCTGCTCTGTCGTGAGCATCCAGAAGAAGTCCCTGCTCCACATATTTCTTTTCCATTATCTCTTTCTGGTCTCCTTCAAACTGAGCAAAATCCCCTA
>CAMOJK010000023.1 GCA_946616835.1 uncultured Lachnospiraceae bacterium | reverse complement strand
AAGACGGATTAAGAAATAATGGCATTGATGTATTCGAAATCACAACGAACAAGGTTGATGATCGTTCCAGAGATGAAGTGCGTATCGCTACGATGCACAGAGTCAAGGGATTGGAGTTTAATTACATCTTTGCAGCGGGTGTGAATAATAAAGCATTGCCGAATGGAGTCCGCAGCGACTTCTCGGATGATGTGTCGCTGGAAGAGTTTGAAACAGAAGAGAAGTGTCTGCTTTATGTGGCACTGACAAGAGCCAGGGCAGGAGCTTATGTGACTTGTTATGGAACGATGTCGAATCTGATTGTGTAGTATGACGGGGGATGCCGGTGGAACATGAGGGGTTCCGATGAGGGCATCTAAGCATGTATGGAGTAAGGTATTATGGCAAAACCGAAGAAGCTTTATGTAGAGGGCAAGGACTATTTTCTGTGGCCGTATGAAGAACAGACCCAGATGAAGCACAAAGTGGTTACGGATTATTTCAAGATATGGGCGACGAAACTGGGGCAACATCATATCGCGTATTTCTTTGACTGTTTTGGAGGATGCGGAGCATATCTGGAAAAAGAGACAATTCATTATGGTTCACCATTTTTGGCGGCGAAGGTAGCAACCGATCTTAAAGAATCACTTGATAGAAAAACAGAAATAATCGTTACAGAACGCGAAAAGGAAAATTATGAGAACCTTTTGAAGGTTAAAGATGATATTTCAAAGGAGCTTACTGTGGTGCCTCGAATTGGGAATATGTCGTTCGAGGATTATATGCAACTTGACTGGACAATCAGAACATATAAAAATCCAAATTCACCAGTATTCTTCTTTATAGATCCTTTTGGATACAGCCTGAATTTTAGTGATATCAAGGACATCATGAGATATCAACGAAACGAGATGGTTATTAATTTTATGTATGATTACATTTCTCGTTTTATAAATACCGATGATAACCCTAAGTTGGAAGAGACATACGATCAGTTTTTTGGCTGCGGCGAATGGAGAGACGCAAGAAACCTTTCGGGGGATGAACGCGAGAAAAAATTGGTAGATATCTATAAACGACAGTTAAAGAAAAGTGCCAAGTTTGTTTTTCCATACAAGCTGTCTTTCCCAGATAGAGATAGGACTTATTACTATCTGTTTCACGCCACGAATAATATAGGTGGTTGCAGCATTATGAAATCGGTGTTTGCGTCTTGGAATTATGGGCGCGTGGAATACCTTGGAAGAAAAGGCGATGAGCTTACTCTGTTTGACCTTAAGGAGTTTAAGATCGGAGATATAAAGTCAACGCTTATCTCAAAATATGCCGGTAAACAGATGTCATTTACGGAAATAGTTGAGGACATTATAGATGATACTCTTTTCATCGAAACGGATATCAGGACGGCTATCAAAGAGATGAGAGAAGAAGGAACTGTAAAAACCATGCGAGTCACGTCTAAAACTGATAGAGGCTTAGCAGGAGATGATATGGTCTCCTTCAATCAAAAATAAACTGTTAAAGAGGAACAACAATGGCGGCAAGTAAAATAGAATGGACAGAAGAAACATGGAATCCGGTGACCGGATGTACCAAGTGTTCCAGAGGATGTGAGCACTGCTACGCTGAAAAGTTCGCAACACGGCTTCAGGCTATGGGAAATGAAAGATATAAGAATGCTTTTCAGGTGACGGTACATCGGGATCTCTTTGATCGTCCGCTATCGTGGACGAAGCCGAAGATGATATTCGTCAATTCCATGTCAGATCTGTTTCACCCGGATGTGCCGGAGCAGGATATACTGGATCTCTTTAGGGTGATGAATCAGGCAACGCAGCATACTTTTCAGGTTCTTACAAAGCGGGCAGACCGTCTCTTGGAACTGTCCGGTAAAATCACCTGGACGGATAATATCTGGATGGGTGTTTCGGTAGAGGATAATAAGGTGTTTAACCGCTGTGAATTGCTGAAACAGACCGGAGCAAAGATTAAGTTTGTATCCGCAGAGCCGCTGTTGGAATCCATTAAAGATATCGATCTTGAAGGAATTGATTGGTTGATCGTCGGCGGAGAATCCGGACCCGGAAGCCGCCCGATGAAAGAGGAATGGGTGCTGGAGCTTCGGGATAAAGCTAAAGAGACAGGAACCGCATTTTTCTTTAAGCAATGGGGTGGAATCAAGAAGAAAGCAGCAGGGTGTGAACTGCAAGGGAAGACTTATAAGGAGTATCCCGTAAAGAAGAAAAAAGCAAAACGAAAATGATAGAAGGAAGGCCTGAGATATGCCACTTGGTTGGATAGATTTTTCAAAGGATGAACGGAATAAAGTGCTCAATGTGATTCATCTGTTAGATGAGCCAGGAGCGATGGACGAACTGGGCATAGGCGCAGTTCGTGATGCTTTTGCAGATTATTTCTTTCCGGGCACATCCACAGTCCAAACAAGGGCAAAGTATTTTCTGATAGTGCCTTATGTTCTGATGGAAGCAGGTAGTGGAAAGTACGGATCAGACCTGAACACTATTCTTCGAAGGATAGATAATGAAGAAAGAAACTGCAGAGATATCCTGATAAAGACAAGTAATGAAGGTGTCATAGGGAGCCTTGTGCCGAAACACAGTACTTGCAGATTCAATCATTATGCGTAAGTAAAAGCAAAGGTGGTAGAGTTGTTAAATATGTTAAAAAAGAGAGAAGTAAAACAGTATGAGTTCAAATAATGAAAATCCTGGCAAGGGAGCAAGATTTCAGGAAGAAGTCGCTAAGTGGTTTCAGGGGGAATACAAGAAAGATTTTGTGCTAGAAAAAAAGATTCCTATTGGTTATTCCGAGAAGAAAGATCATAAGTTTGACATTGTTTCTGATGACAATACAATCGCGGTTGAATGTAAGTGCTACACATGGACTGAGACCGGAAATGTTCCCAGTGCAAAAATGGGAACGGCAAATGAGGCTGTGTTTTACCTTTCGTTCTTACCGGAGACATGCAAGAAATATATAGTTTTCAAGAAAGTAATAGATGCAAATCACAATCCGGAGGAAACATTAGCGGAGTACTATTATAGAATTAACAGGCATCTCTTAGGCTCTACAAGAGTTGCTGAGTTTGATACTCGGAAAAAGTCGCTGAGGATAATAGGATAGTATAGAGTAGGAGCATTTCGTTCATATGTAGGGGGGAGATAAAATTTTTTTATGTTACTAATGTTGAAAGGAACACTATATGAAACTCGTAGACCTTAATTGCCCGGGATGTGGTGCGGCAATAATAGTAAATCAAGAGCTGTCAAGGGGCGTATGTAATTTCTGCAGAAGAGAATTCCTTATTGATGATGAAGTGCAAAAAATGGAGGTCGTCAATGGAAGGCAGCTGGGTTTCTAGCAGGTGCAGGGAAGACTTGATGCTGTAAAAAAAAACAGGGAGACTCTTCTAAATGATTTGCAGGAAGCTTTGAGCGCCTAGAAGGAATATGATGCTTTATACAATGTGCGGAAAAAGAAGAAAAAAGCATACGACAAGATCAGGCGGCAATTCTTAGGGAAACCCAAAAACAGACGGAAGTTCAGATGAAAAAAGCTCAAAAGCACCACTAGTCTAAGGCACTGTACCAGTGTCGCATACAATTAATTTAGATGATTTCGCATGGGATTAAAACATGACTTTTTCGGACGATTTTACAATAGGCTCCATGGAGGAGCTGATAGAGGCTATAGATGAACTGGGTTTTGTTCCTTTCTTTGAGAATGAGATCCGGGGCTTTTCCATAGAGGAGCACATTGCGGACGGGTGCTGGTATGACGATGCGGACAGCGGTTTCTGGCCGGCCTGGGAATGGAAGGGGCCGGTGATACGGACAACGAAATGCGCCTACGGAAAGTTCCTGCGGGGGAAGGCAATGTACATCAGTCCTAAGTGGTTTCCGGATTTTGCAAATTACCGCAGGGACGGATATGATTTCGATGCGAGGTATGATGACGGGCTGGCGTCCTTCTATGACAAGGAGTTGTATGAACTGCTGGACGCCCGTGCTCCGATACTGTCCAAGGAGCTTAAGCAGATTGGCGGATATGGCAAGAACGGACGCAAGGGTTTTGACACCATGATAACAAGGCTGCAGAAGCAGTGTTATGTGGTGGTCAGTGATTTCAGATATGCCAAGGATAAGTTCGGCAACGAATACGGCTGGGGTATTGCGGAATACTCTACGCCGGAGAAGTTCATGGGAAAGAAGTTTTCCAATGCAGTGTACAAGCGCTCCCCGGAGGAGTCCTATGCACGGATCCTGAATCATTTCAGGAAGATCCTGCCGGATGCTGATCCGAAAGCGATAGAGCGGATATTAAAGTAGTTATTTTTTTTCTTGCATTCTCATCAGTTTAGTCCTATACTTAAAGCAATAACAAATCAATGTTATTATTTGGGCTGGTTGAAAGACCCAGGTCCATCAAGGGCGGGGAAGTTCCCCGCCGTTTTTTCTAGATTTTCTATACATTTCTATACATCGTCTAGGGGAGAACAGCATTGAAAGAATTAAGTATTTTCATAGATGAGTCGGGTGATTTTGGGGAGTATGCTGCGCACTCGCCATATTATATTATTACTATGGTCTTTCATGATCAGAGCGAGGATATTCAGTCGGCAATTAGAAAACTGGACAAGGAATTGTCATATCTTAAGCTGGAAGGAATTTGTATACATACTGGACCAATAATCAGAAAAGAAGAGATATATGAAACGATGGAAATAGATGAACGCCGTCGCATCTTCAATAAAATGGTGGCATTTATACGTCAGATAGATGTTAGGTACAAGTGCTTTTTCATAGAAAAGAAACATGTTTCTGATGTGGTTGAAGCTTCCGGGATATTGTCAAAACAGATTTCTAGATTTGTTAATGAGAATTATGATGAGTTTCTTTCGTATGATGACGTGAAACTATATTATGACAATGGTCAAGTTGAAGTTAGTAAGATTTTATCTTCTGTTTTCAATGCATTGTTGCCTAATCCAATTTTTAGAAAGGTTATGCCGTCAGAGTATAAGCTTTTCCAGGTTGCTGATTTGTTATGCACTATGGAGCTGGTTCGTTTAAAGTATGAAAACAATCTTTTCTCAAAATCAGAAATGATTTTTTTCGGCAATGTGCGTGACTTGAAAAAGAACTATTTGAAATCTCTTAGCAAAAAAGAATGGATATGAGTTTTGTGGTGGGATATGATGACGGTCTTACGATACTGTATTTCAATACGAATGGCACCAGGGGCGGTAGCAGGGACATAGAAAACGTGTTAAAATATCTTCAGGATAGCAGGAATGTTATGGCTGTGGATGAAGCCACGAAAGAACTTGATGGATATGTGGAGACCGTTAAGGGGAATGCTAAGCTAAAGGGAGATTATATGACATTTGGCGATTTAATTGATAATATGGTTGAGGATGGGGTCAAGGCAAAACAGGAAGAGATGGCTGCAAGGGTGACCGAAGAGGTAACCCAACAGGTGACTCAACAGGTAACCCAACAAGTGACCCAACAAGTGACCCAACAGGTAACCCAGGAGGTTACACTGTCTACACTTCGTGAAAACATATTAGATATTTTAAGGGACCGATGGAATGTCCCGGAAGATCTGCAGAATAAGCTTAATGAGGTGAGCGATCCGGAACGGCTTCATGCATTGCTTCTGTTAGCGGCTCGGTCACAGAGCATTGAAGAATTTGCACAGAAAATGACCGAATAAGCATGTCAGTATGGGCTGTCGATCTATATGTTTGATTCATTAGGTCGATAGCTCTTTTTATGTATTTGTGATAGTAAACGATTTATGGAGTCATATGGATAAAATCAATGTTATTTTCCAAAATAGGAAAGCGGTCCTGACATCTTATTTTGATGCAGGCTGTCTGTGCTTTAGCAAGCGCGAAAGGAAGCCAGCTTGGAAGGATATTAAGATTCTGGATAAATATTATCCGGATATGTATTTTATGTTTCTGAACCATATTACACCGGAAGAGCGTATGGAGATTATGTTTCCTGATGGATGCCCTTTGTTTAAAGAGTGTATCTGTGCGTCATATCATCTGGCACAGGATACCCCGGTGAGCTTAAATGAAAAGGGGCTGGTTGAAATAATCGGTGATGATCCTCTGGAATATGATATCGATAATGAGTATGTTGATGAGAAAAAGACCGCACATGTTAAATGCCTGCGTTGTGGGAAGGAATATCTGGTAAATAAGAAGTGCGGTTACAGGGTTGCCTATCCGTGCTGGAAAATTATTGATGATCAACCGTCATAGTGTGCTGCAGTTAAGATGGGGGATGCATGAAGTTATTTCAGAAACAAAAATTAGAATCATTTGAAAAGATCGCCTGGCATATCAGCGGGATGCGGGGCATCCGTGATTATGAGATCATTCTGGGGGATGATGTGGCGGAAGTATTTGAGTATCAGAGGTGTTATGGGAAAGACAAAGATGGCCGGCGGCTTGAACGGAGCGGCTCCTGTTCTGTGGAAGAAATGCTGGACTTATTGAATGAATGCAATGTCTTTGGCTGGAACGGATTTCATGGAGCTCATCCGAAACATGTCAAGGATGGCGAGATGTTTTCATTTGAAGCAACAGTAAATGACGGAACAGTGATAAAGGCAGAAGGCTCAGCGAATTTCCCCAAGCATTTCTGGGATTTTCAGAGGGCGATAGGAGAGATACTGAATGGTTAAGCTGATAGTAAAGGACATATTTTTCCTGGGACAGAAATCTGAGGAGGCAGCTAAGGATGATGTGCAGGTCATTACCGATCTCAAGGATACTCTGAAAGCAAACCATGACCATTGCGTGGGAATGGCAGCGAATATGATAGGATATAAGAAACGTATCATCATCGTTTCGATGGGAGGCATGGATGTTGTGATGGTCAATCCTGTTATCCTGCAGAAGGCTCAGCCCTATGACACTGAAGAAGGCTGCCTTTCGCTGGATGGGGTGAGAAAGACAAAGCGTTATAAGAAAATCCGGGTACAGTATATGGATGCGAGTTTCAGACCGCATACACAGGAATATGCCGGGTATATCGCGCAGACCATTCAGCACGAGTGCGACCATTTAGAAGGAACAGTAATATAGTTTTGATTTTGAGCGCTTTCTGATTAAGTTTTAAGCAAATTAAGAACAGAGAATATATATAGTGGGTGAGAGTATGAAATTTCGAAGAATCATGGGCATAGCTTCCGCCGGCCTGGTGGGTGTTATGGCGACAGTGACGGCTTTTATGGGAAATGTAGACAAGGCTTCCGCTGCGCAGGCTGTTGAGATCAATGAGGCGAATTTTCCTGATCCGGTATTCAGGTCTGTTGTTGCGGGAAGTGATATAGACAGGGACGGTAACGGGATACTGGATGAGACGGAGATCAGTCTCACTACCAATATCTACTGTGAGGGAATGGGAATCAGGTCAGTGCAGGGAGTGGAATACTTTACTGCGCTGCAGGGGCTCTGGTGCAAAGATAACGAGATAGAGTCAATGGACTTAAGCAAAAATAATGATATCCATGGCGTATGGTGTTCGGGCAACAGATTTACATCTTTGGATTTTTCAGCAAACCCGGAGCTCGAATGGGTATACTGTTATGACTGTAATCTCACATATCTGAATGTGTCAAATAATCCCAAACTGGCGTTTCTTGAATGTAATACCAATCCCTTGGGAACTCTGGATGTTACACACAATCCGTTGTTGGAACACCTGACCTGTGGCACTTGCGAACTAACAGCACTTGATGTAAGTAAAAATCCCAGGCTTTCGCATCTGGATGCTTTTCAAAATCATCTCACGACATTGGATGTGACTCATAATCCCAAGCTAAAGCGTCTGGATATCTGGAACAATCCGGGACTTGGCAGCATAGATGTCAGCAATAACCCGGGGCTGCAGTATTACAACTGTGCCTACAATGGTGCCACATCGGTTGATGTCAGCGGTAATCCTGAGTTGCAGAAGCTTATATGCAGTTATAACAGCGTACATTCGCTGGATTTGTCGCACAATCCCAAGCTGTTTTATCTTGACTGTGCTGACAATCAGATTGAAGCACTGGACCTGTCAAAAAACACCGAAATTCATTTTCTGCAGGCCTTTACAAACAGTTTCACAACTCTCGATATCGGAAGCAACCGTTTTCTCATAAAGACATATACAGACGGCGTAAAAAAGGATGAATCTGCAGTGTGCAACGGTCATTCCTGGACCATTGATTACGGTGGAGAATCATCTACCGGTGATGATGACCTGTATTTCCTTTGCTTTGATGATACCGTTACCCTATTTGCTGAACCGGCGGACAGGTCCGCCGAAAAAGAGAAGACTTCTGAAGAAAAAGCTTCCGAGTCTAAAGCTTCCAATAAAGAAGAAAACGGAGATTTTGTCACCAGGGAAACAGTAATATGGACTCTGTATGATCTGGCAGGGAATCCTTCCGTAAGCGGCTTTGACTCAAGGTTTTCAGATGTCAAAGAAGATGCATGGTATGAAGATGCGCTGCTCTGGGGAGAAAGGGATTCAATCTGTGTTGGTTATCCGGATGTTTCATCGGATGATTTCGGTGTGGGAGAATGGGTGACAAGACAGGACATGGCACTTATGCTGATGCGCTATTCTGAATACAAGAGCTATAAAAGAGCAATTGATTTTGGAAGGACAGATGATTATACCGATTATTACGATATTGATCAGTACGCATGGGAAGCAGTTACCTGGGCAGTAACCTGGAATATCATGAGCGGAAAGGGTGAACCGGGATCAACGAAGGCGGAACAGAAATTTGATCCACATGGAAAGGTGACTCGTGGGGAATTTGAAGATACATTAAAGAACATGCTTGCGGTAAACGGAGTGTCCGCACCGGCTGTGATACCTATGCCTGATATGAGAGATACAGGAAAGGATTATGCTGAAGATGATACATTGAAAGCAGATGCGCCTGAGAGTGGGAATGCGGTAGAACAGGACGCGGCTAATGTGTCAGGTGATGAAGCAGATGAGACGTCAAAAGCTTCGGATAGTGAGCCGTCAGTTAACGGAGCTGTTTATGACGGCAGTTCCGATGATAGTGGTGATGGTGAACATGAAAATGGTAATGGCAGTGATCACGATAACAGTATGGATCCTGCCGGGGATGAGGAAAAGGCAGGAAATAGTATAAGTCTTGTGAGCATCATTTTGGCTATACTCGGAGTTGCAGCTGTAGTCGCAGGCTATATGATAATATCGAAAAATAAAAAAAATAACTCTTAATTTTTTAATAAAAACTTCCATAAAAATCTGCTTTACTTTCGTATCTTCCATAGCCAGAAAATATCTGGCAAAGAGAACAATGCGTTAAGCTGAATCTTTTTGCGATGCAAAAAAAGGGAGAGAGTCTCGTATGAAAAGTTTAGCAAAAATATTAGTTCCAATCGTTTTAACCCTGTCACTTACAGCATGTGGTTTTTCGTCAGGCAAAACAGCAGCAGAGAAGGCAGTCTCAAAGTATCCCGGTACCGGGGCAGAAACTATTGTATGGGAAGAGTATCCCACGGATAATCTTTTCGGATTGACGGCAGTCGGTACGGACAGTGATCAGGGGATTTCAACTATCGTTCTTGTGTTTGCCGGCCTGGGAAAGGGTGGAGTGGACAGCGGTCTTATCAGTGAATGTACCGGCGTTTCCGGGGCCTGCCCCTATGGATATTTTGAGTTTGATGAGTCTGAAATTACTGAAAAAAACGGTTTTTGTTATGTGCGCCTTACATATGACAGCAGGATAACACTGAATACTGTAATGTTTGACAGTGGGAACGAACGCTGCAATATAGATTTTAAGAACGGACCGGAGCTGACATACTGCGATTTCAGGGATAGGGATGAGAGCAAATGGCTGTATCAGAGCTATGATACTTCTGTACAGGCCTGGGGGGATATTACCGACAGAAAGGAAAGCAATAATGCATGTGTGGATATCGGCCCGAATGTGTATACAATGCTTGGGGTTGATGAAAGCGAGTACAGTGCGTCCAAGACTGTGGGAAGCGTAACTATGATCTTTTGCGAATACGATCACGAAAATGCGGCTTATAATATTTATGGTGAGGTGGATAAAGAAGAACAGACTACGCTGAGTTTTTATCTTATTGATGACAACGGACTTGCCAAAGAGCAGGATGTATTCAAACTGTATATATCGGATGGAGGCAGCTTTGTGGATATTACGCCGTCAGATTATCAGCTTACTGCCGAAGCGGTGGACAATTCATATCTGTCGGTTAAAATGCAGAGCAGCCTGCTCGGTGAGCTTTCGGAGGGAGACTATCATCTGGAGTACGGCATCTATTCTGTAGATTTCAGGCTTTCGGAACAGACCTATGAAGTATGGTGAGGTTCCGGCTGCCATTCATAAGTATCTCCGCAAGTGATATAATGAATTAACGGCTGAAAGTACTTTCTCATACGCTGTCTTGCTTGTGGCGGGAGTAAAGTACCGGAGGCGTCACCCGCATGAGGGCGAAGCGGGGGCTAAGCCCCACGAAACATTATTTAATCACATGAGGGAGGGTAGCATATGCCGCCGAGAGGTCACAGTTCGAGTTCACACAGCAGCCGTTCACATAGTTCACATAGGAGCTCCGGCAGTCGCTCGCGATCAAGAAGCAGTTCCGGAAGCGGGTCAAGAAGCAGTTATCATGGACACAGTTCGAGTTCACACAGTTCTGTGAGTCACCGTAATTTAAGTACAACGCATTTTGTGAAACCAAGAGTAAATCAGCCAAGGGGGTTCTGCGGTTCGGGATATGTAAACAGCTATAAGTGCAGGAAGCATGAATATATTTTTTACCCGGCAGACTGGACTGATATAGAGACCGGTACTGTATATAAAAAGGGTTACTATGATGAAAATGGTGATCATTATGAGACTCTTATCTTAAAACATAATCAGAAATACGAGAATGTTCCGCTAAGATGTGAGTATTGCGGTACCACATGTGTAAGGGATCTGACGGATGACAGTCAGACCATGGCATGTGAAAATTGCGGTGCTAATATGATCATCGAAGCAGTGCTGGATGAGCCTGATCATGAGATTGCGGATTATGGCATTTCTTCTGCAAAAAGGAAGGGGCTTAGCATAGCTTTGGTGATGACTGCGATAACTTTTATTCTTTCATTCGCAGCAATGTCTTTTTTGGGGACATTTTTCAGGCTTAGCCGGGCATACAGAGAAAATTATACATACACGCCTGTGGAAACCGTAGAATCAGCCTCCAAGCCGGTGTCCAATACGGATATATTCGGTTCCACACTGTATTTGAAAAACGGAGCTGACGGATATTCTCTTTCTGATTCAGGGGACTATGATAAGGTGCTCTACTGGGACTATTCCTATGAGAGCTATTATGACAAAGATACGGACTGTTATGTATGGTACAACACTGATGTGAGTCCTAATCTCTGGCAGTATTGGTATGAAGATATTTCTTCCGACTTCGGTGATTATGGCTGGATGGAATATGAAGATGGTCAGTGGTATGTAGAATATGATGACGGGGAATGGACTCAGCTGGATAACGGCAAGTATGACCAGTCTGTCCTGTGGCACTTTGATAACGCCAGTGATGTCTCTGCGAAGTGAAGAAGCAGTAAATTGTGATATAGTATGTAAGTAACTGCTTAGGGATACATAAAGGGCAAAAAAGAATCCGGGGAGTTTACGGTCACAGTGTTACCGTGCAGAGCTGGCAGACAGATACGATGAGGTGTATAGATGCGTGATGTGAATATTGAGTATAAAGAAATAAAAGAATTCACAACGTACATCCGGATTATCATAAGATGAAGATAGGAAGGACGCTTGTTGAAATGGTAAAAGAGCACTAAATAAAATAACTGTTTGACAATCAAGTAACAGAAAACTATAATAAGCAGATGTCACGGGAGTGCTTAATGAATTAGGCTGAGAGATGGCTGTTTTGTCATCAATCCTATGGGAGAACCCCAGAACCTGATCCGGGTAATGCCGGCGTAGGGAGTATTATGTATTAATGATGTCAGGGCTCTTCCGATGTGGCAGGAAGAGCTTTTTTTGTGCGATAAGCCGGCAACGCATCAGCAGGCGCTTTCTGAAAAGTGTGTTGAAGTGCAGATATGAAAGGAGAAATCATGAAAAAACTAAATGCAAATGTAGCTATTCAGGTATTACCGTCAGTTCTGGAAGATGAGGAAATCGTCCGCATTGTGGACGAGGTCATCGATTATATAAAGAGTACCGGAGTGGAGTATTATGTGGGACCCTGCGAAACAGCAATGGAAGGTGACTATGAGGAACTGATGGAAATCGTAAAGCACTGCCAGTACATTGCTATTGAGGCAGGAGCCCCCAGTGTGATGAGCTATGTAAAGATTACATATAAGCCTGCGGGTGAAGAACTTACTATTGAACGGAAGACCGCAAAGCATCATTAGGCATAAGAGGGTTTCATATTATTTATGAATGGAAAGAATAAGGCAAAGGAAATACTGATTCCATTGGGCACGGTCATTGCATTTGTTGTCATATGGCAGATAGTCTGTGTATTGGGACTTGTGCCGGGATTCATGCTGCCTTCACCACTTGATGTGGGTGCGGCGCTTGTCAGTGAGTTTCCTCTTCTTATGCACCATGCAGGTGTTACTTTGCTGGAGGCCTTTCTTGGATTGTTAGCCGGAGTACTGCTTGGTTTTTGTTGTGCGGCACTGATGGATACATTCCCTCTGGTTAAGAGTGCCTTATATCCGATACTGGTTCTGACTCAGACTATACCGCCTGTCGCTATTGCACCGCTGCTCATACTCTGGTTTTCCTACGGCATAGTGCCTAAGGTAATACTTGTGGTGCTGGTGTCATTTTTTCCGATGGCAGTGGGTTTGCTGGAAGGTTTCCAGTCTGTGGATCCGGATATGGTAAAACTGCTTAAGTCCATGGGAGCCGGAAGAATGCAGATCTTTTGGAATGTAAAATTCCCCTCTGCAATGGGAAACTTTTTTTCCGGACTTAAGATTGCGGTATCTTATTCCATCGTGGGGGCAGTAATAGCCGAATGGCTGGGGGGCTTTACCGGTCTTGGCGTGTATATGACAAGGGTGAAGAAGTCTCTTTCTTATGACAAGATGTTTGCTGTTATACTGCTGGTTTCGTTTATAAGTCTGCTGCTAATGGAAGCGGTTAAGTACATACAGTACAGATCCATGCCGTGGGATCATCTTGATGACAGATAGGACAGAAAATAAATATTATAAATACAACAAGGAGAAAACTATGAAAAAGAACATCACAAAGAAACTTATAGGTTTAGGTGCAGCCGCTGTTACGGCTTTATCAATGACTGCCTGCACTCAGAATGCTCCTGAAGCACAGGGAGAAACAGAGCAGGCTGAAGAATTAACGGATATTACCCTTGTTCTTGACTGGACACCAAACACAAACCATACGGGTTTTTACATAGCACAGGATCAGGGATATTTTGCGGAGGAGGGACTTAATGTTTCTATTGTGCAGCCTCCTGAAGACGGTGCTGTTGCAATGGTTGCTTCCGGTCAGGCCCAGTTCGGGATCGATTTTCAGGATTATCTCGCACCTGTATTCACATCAGAAGAAGAAATACCTGTGGAGGCTGTTGCTGCACTGATACAGCACAATACATCGGGTATCATTTCCTTAAAGGAGGACGGTATAGATTCGCCTAAGGGTTTAGAGGGAAAGAATTATGCTACATGGGATCTTCCGGTGGAAAAGGCTATGATGCAGAATATCGTTGAGGCGGACGGCGGTGACTTTTCAAAGGTAAATATGATCCCCGAGTATGTGGAGAACGAGCCTGCGGCACTTCAGCAGGATATCGACGCTATATGGGTTTACTATGCATGGGCAGGTATAAGCTGCAAGCAGGCAGGACTCGATACCAATATGATATATTTTAAGGACATCACGCCGGAGTTTGATTACTACAGTCCTGTCATTATTTCAAATACAAACTGGTTAAGCGAGAATCCTGATACCGCCAAAGCTTTCTTAAGGGCAGTAGCAAAGGGATACGAGTATGCAATAGCTGATCCCGATTCTGCTGCTGAGATACTGTGCAGACAGGTTCCGGAACTTGATGCGGAGCTTGTAAAGGAAAGTCAGAACTGGCTTGCCGATCAGTACAAGGCAGAGGTGTCACAGTGGGGATATATCGATCAGGCTCGTTGGGATGCGTTCTTTACATGGCTATCCGAGAACGGGCTCAGTGAAGAGATACCTGCAGGCTTTGGCTTTACCAATGAGTATTTACCTGAGTGAGGGTGGATCGGATTTTGTTAACTAAAACTTCCTGCACCGTCAGACAAGCTGCCGGTGTGAAGAAGTTAGTAGTATACTAACAAGTGTGAAGCTTAGTTGTTAATTTGTCGGAAAAGCGCAGCACAGAGATTCGTATAAAGAAAAGGGCTAAAGGATGCACAGGAGTTAACAGAGCGGATTTAGAAGATTAATAAAATGAAAGAAATACTGCGTGCGGAGCACATTACAAAGTCATACAGCGATAAGACTGTTCTTAAGGATATAGGGCTCACCCTTGGCGAGGGTGAGCTCGTATGTCTTCTCGGTGTAAGCGGCGTAGGTAAATCAACATTATTCAATGTTCTCTCCGGTCTTACGATGCCGGATGAGGGCAGAGTTCTTTTAAATGGGGATGGCAGTGGTGACTGGCAGGATATTACCGGAAGATCAGGGTATCTGAGCTATATGCTGCAAAAGGATCTTTTATTACCTCATAAATATGTAATAGATAATGTGGCTTTACCTCTTACATTGAAAGGGGTGAAGAAAAAGGAAGCCAGGGAAAGAGCCTCAGAATATTTTGAACGTTTCGGGCTGTCCGGTACGGAAAAAAAATATCCGGCGCAGCTTTCCGGCGGAATGAGACAGCGGGCAGCTCTGCTTCGTACTTATCTTACAGGAAATAAGGTAGCACTTCTGGATGAACCCTTCAGTGCCCTGGATACTATAACAAGGACTGCTATGCAGGAGTGGTTTCTGGAGGTTATGGAAGAGATAAAGCTTTCCACGATCTTTATTACACATGATGTGGATGAGGCTATACTTATTTCGGACAGGATATATATAATGCGGGGGACTCCGGCAGGGCTGTCGGTTGATATAACGGTATCCGATCCGAAACCGCGTGAGCCGTCTTATACAACATCTGAAGAGTTTGTTGCATACAAAAAGAAGATACGTGGTATACTGTTTTCGTAGTTATGTTTACTTAGCATTTTACAAAATGCCATATATAGGGCGCACAGGTTATATATAGTGGCATGATGGTTGACAAAATAGAGATATTGTGATATATTCGTAACAGTTTTAACAAAAATGTAACAAATTAAAAGGTTTATTATATATGTCAAAAAAAAGTCAGAGAATTAAAGCGATTATAGCCGGAACACTTGCGGTTGTATTCGTTTCGTCTGTTTTTTCGGAGACAAGGGCAAGAGCGGAGGTCCCTGTGACTGAAGTGGAGCTGGATCTTCCGAAGCAGGTAAGGATGGTGGATGCAGCATCTGTTATTGCGGTTAAGGGTGCAGCAGAGGCCATGGAGGAAAAGCCGGACGCAGTATGCATTCCGGAACTTTATTCGGTAGGTGCAGCAAAGGCTCTGCTTACAGACGACACAGGTGCTAAGGAAGCTGCAAAGACCGCTATAGGAGCGATAGTGGCAGCAGAGGACATTGTAGAGGATGTCAGGGAAGCTCAGATTGTTTCGGAAAATGAAGCAGAGGCCAGAGATCCTGAGCATTTCAGTAATCTGGTTATTGCGGATGTTGATAATTTCGTGAATGTTCGTGCGGTACCCAGTACAGATGGTGATGTGGTGGGCAAGCTTTACGATAATTCCGCAGGACAGTTTATTGAAGAGCGGAACGGCTGGTACAAGATCAAATCCGGCAATGTGACCGGATATGTTAAGGCTGAGTATTGTGTGACGGGTGAGAATGCCATAGAGTTAGCTAAGAAAGTCGGAACCCGCATGGCAACAGTTAATACCACTACATTGAGAGTGCGTATGGAAAAGTCCATGGATTCCGGTGTTCTTGGTCTGATTCCTATGGGTGAGGATCTGGTGGTTCTTGAGGAGACTCCTGACTGGGTAAAGGTTTCAATAGAAGAAGGCGATGGCTATGTATCTACAGAGTATGTAGATTTGAGGACAGATTTTGTACAAGCTGAGTCCAAGGCTGAAGAAGAAGCAAGACTTGCCAAGGAAGAAGCTGAGAGAAAGGCTGCCATTGCAGCGGCAGAGGCAGCAGCGAAGAAGAATAATAAGAAGAACTCTTCCTCAAATCCTAGTGCTTATACTGCTCCCAGCATTCCGGGAAACGGGCTTGGAGTGGATGTTGCAAATTACGCATGCCAGTTTGTAGGTAATCCCTACGTATATGGTGGAACCAGTCTGACGAACGGTGCTGACTGCTCAGGTTTCGTAATGAGCGTTTACAGACAGTTTGGCGTATCATTGCCTCACTCTTCTACTGCAGACAGGAGCGTGGGATATGAAGTTCCAGGAGGTATTGCAAATGCACAGCCTGGTGATATCCTCTGCTACTCAGGTCATGTGGCTCTGTATATCGGAGGCGGCAAGATTGTTCATGCAAGTACTTCTCGTACCGGTATCGTTATAGGCAATGCAAATTACAGAGGCGTCCTTGCTGTTAGAAGAATATTCTAGGACTGTATCGGATATATTTGAACATGTGTGGAAGGGGCTTACACGAGCCCCTTTTGTATTACTGTGTTTTATCTGATTTATATTTAATTTGTATTTAATTTGCATTTAAAAATCAGTTGTTATATAATATTGCTGATTTTTGCGTGGTAAGGACGGCAGAAAAATGAAACAGGTGCCGTAACTGAATGTTCAGATAGGATATGAACAGTTACTTTTAATCTTTGAAAGGGGAACAGAAATATGAATTATTCGGATGTGGGAATCGATCTGGGAACAGCCAGCATCCTTGTATACATAAAAGGAAAAGGTGTTGTACTGAAGGAGCCGAGCGTGGTTGCCTTTGACAGGGATACCAACAAGATAAAGGCAATAGGAGAGGATGCCAGACTTATGATAGGAAGGACTCCCGGAAATATTGTGGCTGTTCGTCCTCTCAGGCAGGGCGTTATATCGAACTATACTGTTACCGAGCAGATGATGAAGTATTTTATTGTCAAGGCTATGGGCAAGAAGACTTTCAGAAAGCCCAGAATCGCAGTCTGCGTTCCCAGTGGTGTCACAGAAGTAGAAAAAAAGGCTGTTGAGGATGCTACTTATCAGGCAGGTGCAAGGGAAGTAGCTATCATAGAGGAGCCTATAGCAGCAGCTATCGGTGCTGGCATAGATATCTCTAAGCCTCAAGGAAACATGATCGTAGATATCGGTGGCGGTACTACTGATGTGGCAGTCATATCACTTGGCGGAACTGTTGAGAGTGCATCGATTAAGATAGCCGGGGATGATTTTGATGAAGCTATAGTAAGATATATGCGTAATAAATATAATCTGCTGGTAGGTGATCGTACAGCAGAGGATATTAAGATCAATATCGGTACTGCATTTAAGCGTGCTGAGGTTGATTATATGGATGTAAGGGGACGAAACCTTGTAACTGGACTTCCTGAGACTATCCGCGTTTCTTCTGATGAGACCCAGGAGGCACTTAAACAGACTACTAGTCAGATACTTGATACTATTTGCTCTGTTCTGGAGAAGACTCCGCCTGAACTTGCCGGGGATATCGTAGACAGAGGAATCGTGCTTACCGGTGGCGGTGCTATGCTCAGAGGACTTGAGGAGCTTATCGAGGAACGCACACATATCAATACCATGACTGCTGATGAGCCTATGACCTGCGTGGCTATCGGTACAGGAAGATACATAGAATTTTTGTCAGGCTATAATGAAGACACGCCTAACTGACGATATATAATGTAGCGGGCAGGTATCAGACTGCCTGGCTGTGATATATCGGTGCAGGGAGTGCACATACAGGAACAGTATTAGTTTAGGGCTGTTCCGCAGCTGGCAGGGAGGCCTGAACACGGAAAGGGGAAAATGCTGTGTTAAAAGGACTTTATACTGCCTATACGGGTATGATACAGGAACAGCAGCGTATGGATACGCTGACTAATAATCTTGCTAATTCGGACACGGTGGGATTTAAGAAAGAGGGTCTCACCAGTCAGTCCTTCGATTCCGTCTTTGTAGATAAGATAAAGGACGGTTCTGAAGCATATCACTACGGCAGGCGTATCGGGACTGCCAATCCTGGAGTAAAAATCGGCGAAAGCTATGTCGACTGGTCGGAAGGGGCTTTTGAGGTTACTGACAACGAGGTCGATTTTGCCATAGGTGGAAAAGGCTTTTTTACCATAGAGTTTACAAACAAAGCCGGCGAAACTAAGACTATGTATACCAGAGATGGAAATTTCCAGGTGACTACAGATGGATATCTGGTAACTACGGATGGCGACTATGTTCTGGGAAAAGGTGCAAATGGACAGGATGAAAGAATAAAGCTGGATCCTACACAGAATTTCAGAGTTGATACTGAAGGCTTTATCCATCAGAATGATCAGATAGTGGGACAGATGCAGGTGACTGATTTCGCTGATTATAATTACCTGGAGCATTATGGTGAGAATTATTATTATCCGGTAGATGGGGCTGAGCTTCAGGACGCGACAGGGGCCAAGATTTTTCAGGGCTACCTTGAGTCATCAAATGTCGGCATAGTATCCGAAATGGTAGAGATGATCAGTGTATCAAGACAGTATGAAGCAAATCAGAAGATAATTCAGACTTATGACAGGTCGTTAGAGATTGCGGTCACCCAGCTTGGAAGACTCAGCTAAAGGGTAATCGACGACAGATCAGGCGAACATTAAGCTCACACGCAGAAAGGTGGTAATATGGTAAGATCACTATGGTCGGCAGCAACGGGAATGCTTGCACAGCAGACAGCTGTAGATACGATATCCAACAATATAGCAAATGTAAATACCACGGGTTATAAGACCAGCCAGAATGAGTTCAAGTCCCTGCTTTATCAGGAGCTGCAGACTAAGACCACTACGGCTAATGGTGAGACAAAGCCTATTGATTCACAGGTGGGACTGGGAGTTAGGAGTTCTTCCATCACTACTATATTCAGACAGGGTGCATTCCTTGAATCATCTAATAATTTTGCTTTTGCAATAGAGGGAGAAGGTCTGTTTGCGGTAAAGACGCCTGACGGAGGCACTGCCTATACAAGAAACGGTAATTTCAATGTGTCTATCGGAACTGAGGGATTAACGCTTACGAATGCGGAAGGTTATCCGGTGCTTGATACAAATGGAAAACCCATAGTATTTGAGAAGGATATGACATCCAGTAACATAACCGTTTCTTCTGACGGAGAGTTTTGCTATCCGGATGAAAGCGGTAATGCAAAATCTTTGGGGATAAGGATAGGGGTATGGCAGTTCAATAATCCTTCCGGGCTTGAGAAAAAGGACAGCTCTCTTTATGTAGAGACTGCTGCTAGTGGTACACCTTTAAATGAGAGTACCTCTGATAATCTTAAGAAAAGTGTGGTTGCACAGGGGTATCTGGAAAATTCTAATGTACAGTTAGCAGACGAAATGGTAAACTTGATAATCGCGCAGAGGGCTTATGAAGCCAACTCCAGGGCAATCACTACTACTGATACAATGATGCAGCAGGCTAACCAGCTGAGGTCATAAATTATATCGTTCTGATATTTGCTGCGCCGGATTTAGTGGCAAAGGGTGGACTAAATGGATATAGGAAACATATCAAATCTTACGGATTACACATCATCAATGGCAGCGGCTTCCTCTGCTCAGAGGAAGGCTGAATCTGCAAATTCGGCTCAGACTGATGAGGAGATGCTTTCTGCTTGCAAAGAATTTGAGTCTTATCTCTGGGAACAGGTGCTTAAGAGCATGAAGTCTGCTTCAGAAGTTTTTAATACGGAAGAGGAAGATCAGAAGGTCAGCTATTTTAAAGAGACTGCAATGGCTGATATTGCAAAGCAGATTACGGATCAGAACCTGGGGACAAATTCACTGGCTATGCAGATGTATGAGCAGATGAAGAGGAATCAGGGGATAACGGCAGATGAACTTGAAGCCAGACTGTCTGGTAAAGGCAATGCGGAGGCACTGGAGCCGACGGATGATGTCATGACTGCTGCAGCTTCAGCAATGATAAAGGATGAAACAGAATGAAGCTCTTTAGGGTGCTTTAGGCTGTACTTAAATAAATGTCATTTTCATATCTTTTTTCTGTTCTGCGGATTTTAGCCGGGGGTGTCATATCCGGATTTTTTTCAGTATATAAGATAATAGAATCGTTCTACATGGAGTATAACAATGGAAATAATATCGGGATACATAGACCATATTACATTTCAGAATGAGGAAAACGGATACACGGTCATGACTGTTATGACCGAAAAGGGCGGTGTGGTCTGTGTGGGGGCTGCAGGTGGTTTCAGTGAAGGTGAAACTGTGGAGGCTGAGGGCGAATACATAGAGCACCCGACATACGGTAAACAACTGAAATTATCATCAATAAGACCGGTGGCACCTACGGACAGGGTATCGGTCTTGAGATATCTCGGTTCGGGAGCAATAAAAGGCGTGGGACCGAAACTTGCAGAGCGTATAGTGGAACGCTTTGGGGATGATACCATGCGTGTGATGGAGGAAGAACCGGAACGCCTTGCGGAAATAAAGGGTATAAGCGGCAGAATGGCCAGGGCAATAACCGACCAGATGCTTGAGAAAAAGGGGCAACGTACTCTTTTATTATTTGTACAGCAGTATGGACTTAGCAGAAATCTTACCCTTAAGCTGATTGAGCACTATGGTGAGGAAATATATTCCGTGTTGAAGAGTAATCCTTACCGAATGGTGGAGGAAATACCCTCGGTAGGATTCAAGACTGCAGATGAGATTGCAGCCAGATCGGGAATAGTTGCTGACAGTGAGTACCGTGTCCGCTCCTGCATAATATATGTGTTGAAAATGTTTGCTTCCGATGGGCATTGTTATGCGCCGCAGGATAAACTGGTGTCGGAAACAATAAAGCTGTTGGGGCTGTCAGAGGACAACGGGTGTATTATAACAAACGACTGCATACGGGGACTCTCGGCTGACAGACAGATAGTAATGAGAAATGATGGGGAGGGTGGAATTAATATCTACCTTGAATACTATGATCGTGTAGAGAAAGCCTGTGCAAGGCATCTTTGGGAATTGAAAAAAGGATTTGAGCCGGCAGACAGATATGAGGGAATAGCTGTTATGACGGAAGGTATAGAACTTGACGGGTTGCAGAAAAAGGCAGTAGAGGAGTGCCTCAAAAACGGCGTATTCATTCTTTCTGGTGGTCCGGGTACAGGAAAAACTACCACTATAAATACAATAATAGCGGAGCTTGAGGATGCGGGAGAGAATTTTGTTCTTGCGGCCCCTACCGGAAGGGCGGCAAAGCGTATGACGGAGGCAACCTCGTTCGAGGCACAGACAATACACAGACTGCTTGAGATAAGTGGTGAAGTTTCGGATAGTGAAAGTGGGACTGTATTTGGCAGAAATCGTGAGAATCCTCTTGAAACAGATACTGTTATTGTGGATGAAGCCAGTATGCTGGACATAAGTCTTTTGAAATCTCTTCTGGAAGCTATGGTGCCGGGGATGCGTCTTATACTTGTGGGAGATGTGGACCAGTTGCCGAGTGTGGGTCCCGGCCAGGTGCTGAGGGATATTATGGAAAGCGGAGCATTTGCATGCGTGAAGCTTGACCGCGTTTTCAGACAGGCTGGGGAGAGCCATATCGTTTCTTATGCACATATGATAAATGAGGGAAAACACATGGATCTGTCAGTAAAGTATCCGGATTTTTTTCTTCTTGAGAAAGAAACCATAAAGCTTGTCCATGGCTATCTAGCAGCGCTCTGTAAGGATGTGATCCCGAGGAAACTGGGACTGACAGGGAATGATGTACAGATACTGACGCCGATGCGCAAAGGACCTATGGGAGTGGAGGGACTTAATCGTATGCTGCAGCAGCAGCTGAATCCACCAAGGCAATCGCTGGAAGAAATAATCTATGGCGATACTGTCTTTCGTGAGGGTGACAAGGTCATGCAGATCAGGAATGATTATAATCTAGAATGGGAAATCAGGGGTGATTATGATGTAAGCCTTAAGGAAGGCAAGGGGATATTTAATGGTGATGTAGGCATAGTAAAGAATATCAATAAGGAATACCGGATAGTCGAGGTGCTTTTTGATGACGGAAGGCTGGTTTACTATCCGGTGGATAAGCTTGAAGAATTGGAATTGTCCTATGCGGTCACCATACATAAGTCGCAGGGAAGCGAATACCCGGTGGTGATACTGCCTGTTCTTGATGGACCTAAGATGCTTTTTAACAGAAATCTTCTTTATACTGCTGTTACCAGGGCAAAGCAGTGTGTGATAATCGTAGGGAGCGGACAGAAAGTGTTTGAGATGATCGATACGGATTCGGAGCTCCATAGATATACATCGTTTAAACAGAGGCTGATTGAAATAGGAGAGATACTGGGGTGAAAATGTTGCCTGTGATTTCTTCCGACAGGGCGTATGCTTTTGTCCGGACAAAAGACTTTGCTGAACGGATATTTAGAGATCTGACGGATCTTATATATCCCAGGCGCTGTCCTTTGTGCGACAGGGTATTGGACATGGAGGAACATAAGAAACTGATATGCCGTGAATGTGAAAACAAGCCGGTTTATATTCACTCACCCTATTGCTTTAAGTGTGGGAAACAGCTAAATGATAGCAATGAGGAATACTGCTCGGACTGCAGAAGAAGGAGCCATAGTTTTGTGAGGGGCGTGGCACTGTACGACTACTCTTCCATCAGGGTGTCAATGTACCGTTTTAAATATTCGGGAAGGGCTGAGTATGCGGAGTTTTACGGACGCGAGATTGCACTTGTCTTTGGAGAACTCTTTGAAAAATGGGGGATAGAAGCTATTGTGCCGGTTCCCATGTACTCGGGCAAGGAACGGATGAGGGGGTATAATCAGGCTGAAAAACTTGCAGAAAGTGTAGGCGCTGAGAGTGGACTTCCGGTGATACATGGTCTGGTAAAAAGGGTTAGGAATACGAAACCAATGAAGCTGCTTGGTGTCGGTGAAAGGGCTGCGAATTTGAAAAATGCTTTTATTATAGCCTCAAATGATGTAAAATTTAGTAAAGTGCTTCTGGTGGATGATATATTCACTACAGGAGCTACAATAGATGCGGTTGCTGAGGCTCTTAAGGAGGCAGGAGTAAGTTATGTATACTTTGTTGCGTTATCGATAGGAGCCGGTTGACAGCAGATTATGATAAATGGAGGTATCGGGGGTATGGAAGTAAAGAATTGCAGAAAATGTGGCAGGATGTTTAATTACATGGGCGGTCAGCAGGTATGCCAGGCCTGCAAGCAGGCGGCAGAAGCTAGGTTTCAGGAAGTAAAGGAATATGTGCGCGAGCATAAAACTGCTTCCATACCGCAGATATGTGAGGATTGTGGGGTAGAAAACAAGCAGGTACAACAGTGGATTCGTGAAGAACGCCTGATCTTTGCAGATGATTCGCCTGTTAAGTTGAGCTGTGAGCTTTGCGGTGCGCAGATAAGAACCGGACGGTACTGCGATAAATGTAAAAAGGAAACAGCAAGTAACATCAGCGCGGCAGGCAGGCGCCCGGAGAACCCAGTGTCACATGATAGAAAGGATGCATCCAGTCATAAGATGCATACTTTCCATAGCTGATAGGAACAGATGCTTAATGAATCCAGAATAAAATTAATGACGAGAATGGCTTCCTATGAGAAGGAAGAAGGAAAGCGCAACATGCGCATTGGTACATATTTCCGTGGCGATTATATCGCCAAGGAGGTCATGAAGTCGATTGTGTATGGGACCATTGCATACGGAATCATGGTGGGAATGTATCTTGCCTATGATTTTGAAGTGCTTATGGAAGAAGTTTACAGCATGGATCTTCTCACCTTCGGAAAGGTTATTTTGGAAAGATATCTTATTCTGATTGCTGTATATTCCGTAATAACATACATTGTATATGCTTTGCGGCACAAGTCTGCGCGCCGCAAGCTTCGTATTTATTATAATAATCTCCGCAGGCTCAGCTCCATGTATAAGAAAGAGGAGAGCGAAGAGGGAGATACTGAGTCTGTGCCTAAAAAGGAACGGACAAAATAACTATTCGGCAGGTTTTGATAATGGTATTTTTACTTCAGGCGAGGGAGAGAATCCTTCAGTTTTATTCCAAATATGATAATTTCTGCAAACCGGCGCTGAAATTTCTGCTGGCGCTGATTACCCTTATACTTATAAACGGTTCCATAGGGTATTCGAGAAGTCTGACCAATTTTGCGGTTACGCTTGTTCTGGCTTTGGTGTGTTCATTTCTGCCTGTCAATGTGATTGTTGTGATGTCTGCAGGGATTGTACTGCTGCATCTGTATGCACTGTCTCTTGAGAGCGTGATAATAATAGCTGCATTGTTCCTTGTGATGTTCCTTCTGTATTTCAGGTTTACGCCAAAGGATGCGGTATTGCTACTCTTGACACCTATGTCTTTTAAGTTGGGGATTCCATATGTGGTTCCCATTGCTGCCGGACTTCTTGGTACGCCTGCATCAGTTGTTTCTGCAGGCTGTGGCGTGGTGATATATTTCATGCTTTCATACATTTCAGGCAGTGCGGCAAAAACCTCCGGTGAAGGCGTGGATGCGGAACTTATAAATAAATTCAGGTATCTGCTGGATGATATGATGTTCAATAAGCAGATGATACTTTATATTGCAGCTTTCGGTGTGACTATATTATGCGTCTATTTTATCAGGAGGCTGTCAAAGGATCATTCGTGGACCATTGCTATCAGTGCCGGAGCCCTGCTTGACATACTCGTTATGGTAGTCGGGGCACTGTATTTTAAGTTGTCCATATCTATAGGAGGACTGATACTGGGCTCGATAGCTGCTGTTGGGGTAGCCTTTGTGATCAAATTCTTTGTATTCAATGTGGATTACAGCCGTACTGAAAGAGTACAGTTTGAGGATGATGAATATTATTATTATGTGAAGGCTATACCTAAGAATAAGGTAAAGGTTAATGATCGTAAGGTAAAGAAGATTAACGGAACTGCTGATCCTGCGAAAAAGAGCAGGGACGGCAGGAAAGAAAAGGATCCCGAAAGACGGAGAACAGGGAAAGAGGAGCCTGTAAGGGAGAAAAAGGATGCTCCTGAATATCGGATGCACAGAGCACTTACAGAGCGGGACGCACAGGCTTCGTCTCTGGAAAGGGATACCGCTGCAAAGGCCAGGGCCAACAGGGAACGCAGAAGGAATAAGCAGTAAAAGATGCTCACTCAGCTTACTTCATTTATTGAAAAGTATATATCGAGTTTTCGGGTGCCTACTATACGCATATCTGATGTAATAGAGATAGTTATATTATCGGTGGTAGTTTATTACATCATGGCGTGGATGAGAAAAACTAAGGCATGGTCCCTTCTTAAGGGACTTCTTGTTATTCTGGCTTTTTTCCTTGTCGCGGCTATGTTCAATATGTCAACGATCCTTTTTATTGCTGAACGAAGCCTTTATGTGGCAGCGGTTGCAATGGTGGTGATACTTCAGCCGGAATTAAGGCGGGCACTTGAACAGCTTGGAAGCAATAAGATTTTTTCGAACATGTCTCTTCTTGACAGCGATAAGTACTCAAATGCTTATTCTGTCCATACCATTGATGAGATAGTAAAGGCGTCCTTTTCAATGGGACGTGTTAAAACGGGTGCACTTATGGTGTTTGAAAGGCAGCAGACACTTTCCGAGTATGAAAAAACCGGAATAAATATAGATGCATCGGTTTCAAGCCAGCTTCTCATAAATATTTTTGAGCACAATACGCCGTTGCATGACGGAGCCGTTATTTTCAGGGGAGACAGGGTAATGTCTGCAACCTGCTATTTGCCCCTATCGGAAAACCCAAATCTCAGCAAGGCTTTGGGAACAAGACACCGTGCGGGTGTTGGTATTTCTGAAGTTACTGATGCATTGGTGGTGATTGTATCTGAGGAAAGCGGCAAGGTCAGCGTGGCCTGTGGCGGTGAGCTTTATAACGGTTTAAACCAGGAAGGTCTCAGGGAGAAGCTGGAGCTTTTAAGAGAAGCTGATGGTGAGGAAAACAGAAGAGGCCGCAGACTGCATCAGAGAGGAGGACGGGGCGATAAAAAAGCTGCTAAAGAAAATAACGAATAACCTCGGTCTTAAACTGCTCTCGGTGGTGGTTGCCGTTGCTCTCTGGCTGCTGGTGATCAATTATGATGATCCGGTGATAATGAACAGTTACAGCGGCATACAGGTGGAGATACTTCATCCGGAAGCACTTACGGATCAGAATAAGGTTTATGAGATACTGGATGAGACTGATGTGGTGGATGTTACCATAGAGGGAAAGAGGTCTGTAATAGACAGTCTCAATAAAGAAAATATCCGGGCTACTGCTGACATGACGCAGATGACGGATGTAAATACTCTTACCATCAATTTTTCGACCAATAAGAATGATAACCAGCTGGAATCCATAGTTGGAGATCACAGCGTGGTAAAGCTGGCTATAGAGAATAGAAAGGAAAAGCATCTGCCTATAGAGGTGGAGGTGACCGGAACTCCGGAAGACGGCTATATGGTAGGGGATGTTACGACTAACCAGAACACCGTAAGGATTTCCGGACCTGAGTCAGTGGTGGATACTATAGCGTCGGCAAAATGCAGTGTCAGTGTTTCCGGACGCAGCTCTGATATATCATCAACGGCAGATATAGTTCTTTTTGATAAAAAAGGAAATGAAGTAGTACATGAAAATCTGACGACTAATATATCTTCGATAAATGTAAATATAACAATACTTGAGCAGAAAGCAGTGGACATAATTTACAGTATGTCCGGTGTTCCGGCGGAAGGGTACGCCGTTGATGGCGAGCCTCAGGCAGACAGGACAGCTGTTGTGCTGGCGGGACGCTCCTCCGTTATGGAGGCTGTAAACAGCCTGGTTATTCCTTCGGAAGTCCTTAGCGTCAATGGAAAGAGTGAGGAGTTTACCGTACAGATAGACCTTAATGATTATCTTCCTTCCGGAGTGCAGCTGGTATCACCTGATGGAAACAGCTTTAACGGAATAGTTAATGTTTATATATCCGTTGTACCTTTAGTAGATAAGACATTTGATGTGCCTGTGGATAATATTACTCTGCTTGATGTGCCTGAAGGCTATGATGCCAGGATAATTACCGATTCGTCTGATGAAGACGAGGAGGAAGAGACGGGGTATGTAAGTCTTACGACTATGGCAGTAGAACATTACTATGATGGCATATCTGTTTCTGATATAAAAGGCGAAGTGGATATAGACGGATATTTCCAGTCTGCAAATACAGCTCCCAGTGAGGGAATTTACCGTATTAAAGTGGATTTCGCTATCCCTGAGGGACTTAGTGCCAAGGCGGTAACATATGCTGATGTAAGGCTGACGGAAAAAGAACAATAGGGAAAAGGGAAGGATGTTTTAAAATGGCAAGATTATTCGGAACAGACGGTGTGAGAGGTGTGGCAGGCAGGGAACTTACAGTAGAGCTTGCTATGAAGTTGGGACAAGCCGGAGCCTGCGTTTTGGCAAAAAATTCAAGTCATAAACCTGTGATATTGGTTGGCTGCGATACGAGGATATCGGGTGGCATGCTGGCAAATTCGCTTATGGCGGGAATTACTTCAGTGGGCGCGGATGTGATCTATGTGGGTGTTGCGCCTACACCGGCTGTGGCATATCTTACCAGAAGGTACCGTGCGGATGCAGGGGTGGTTATTTCTGCTTCTCATAACCCTGTGGAGTTTAACGGAATAAAGTTCTTTGATGCATATGGCTTTAAACTTCCTGATGCAACAGAGGATGAAATTGAGGATATCATAAAGAACGGGCTTGGTGAATCTGCAGCAAAGACCGGTTTGGAAGTGGGCAGGATAGATTACCGTTTCGATGCAGCCGATGAGTACATTAATCATTCTGTTAATGCTGTTGATGTGGACCTGACCGGAATAAAGATAGTTGCAGACTGTGCGGAGGGGGCGTCCTATAGGACCTCGGTACAGGCTCTTAAGAGGCTGGGGGCTGAGGTTATAGCCATACATGACAGGCCCGATGGCACAAATATTAATAAAGACTGTGGCTCGACTCACCTTGGTGAGCTTTGCAGGAGAGTGCTGGAAGAAAAGGCAGATGTTGGTGTAGCTTTTGATGGCGATGCGGACAGATTTCTGGCAGTAGATGAAAAGGGACAGGTGATAGATGGCGACCGGATAATGGCGATAGTCGCTCTTGATATGAAGGAGCGGGGAAAGCTTTCGGGAGAACGCCTTGTTGTTACTGTAATGAGTAATCTGGGACTTACCATTATGGCTGGTAAGAATGGTATTAACCTGGAACAGACCAAGGTGGGTGACAGATATGTATTGGAGAGAATGAAAGAAACCTGCTCCAATCTTGGCGGAGAGCAGTCCGGACATATTATTTTCCTGGATGAGAATACTACAGGGGATGGTCTTCTATCGGCTCTGCATCTTCTTGACGTGATGAAAAGGAGCGGAAAAAAACTCTCAGAACTTTCGGCTGTTATGGAAGTGCTGCCTCAGGCATTGGTAAATGCCAAAGCTTCAAATGAAAAGAAGCATGATTTTATGGAGTCAGAAGCTGTTGCAGCTGCTATCAGGGCTCTTGAGGAGAAGTATGCAGGAGAGGGCAGGGTGCTCATCAGACCTTCAGGTACAGAACCTTTAGTAAGGGTTATGATAGAAGGAAGGGATAAGTCTGTTATAGACAAAGACGCTGCGGAGTTAGCTGCTCTTATAGAAAGGGAACTGGGCTGAACAATTTCCGAGATTGGTTTGTAATGATTGCGGGAAAATCCGTAATGTGGTAAAATGAAACACAGTATTTGAGAAGGTACATGGGATACAGGGGTATGCAGATTCATAGGGGGATATGCTTATGGTCAGCCAAAAAGTCAGGGTGATCAATTCGACAGGATTGCATCTGAGACCGGCAGGGGTTCTATGCAAAGAGTCGATGAAATTTAAAGCACAAACTACTTTCAAGACTGGGGACAATATTGCCAATGCAAAGAGTGTCCTAAGTGTTCTGGGTGCTTGTGTTAAGTGTGGCGACGAGATAGAGCTGGTCTGTGACGGCGAAGATGAAGAAGAAGCATTGGAGTATCTTGTAAATGCTATTCAGAACGGACTGGGCGAAGGATAAAAAATAATATTCCGCAACTCGCAGCCTGCTTTTTGAAAGTAGGCTGTTTTTATTAGCGAATAAAAATGGAGGACGAGATGTTAAACTACAAGAAGTATCAGAGAGTGCCGGTGGAAGATTACAAGCAGCGTACATGGCCTGATAAACAGATCATGAAGGCTCCCATTTGGTGCAGCGTGGATCTGCGTGACGGAAACCAGGCACTAATTGATCCCATGGTCGTTTCGGAGAAAATAGAGTTTTTTAATTATCTGGTAAAACTCGGCTTTAAGGAAATCGAGGTGGGTTTCCCTGCGGCCAGCCAGATAGAGTACGATTTTATCAGACAGGTAATAGAGAGAAAACTTCTTCCTGATGATGTAAAGCTTCAGGTACTTGCGCAGTGCAGGGAAGAACAGATCATAAGGAACTTTGAGACTGTTCAGGGAACGAAGTCTTTTATAATGCATATTTATAATTCTACCTCAACTCTTCAGCGGGATGTGGTTTTCCATGCTGATAAGCAGAAGGTTATCGATATAGCTGTAAGTGGTGTCCAGATGGTTAAGCGTCATTTAAATGAATATGACGGTGAAACCATACTTGAGTATTCTCCTGAGAGTTTTACAGGTACTGAACTGGATTATGCTTTGGAAGTATGTAATGCAGTGATTGATGAGTGGGGACCTACGCCGGAACATAAGATGATAATCAATCTTCCTTCCACCGTTGAGATGACAACGCCCAATGTATTTGCAGACAGGATAGAATTTATGTCGACAAATATGAAAAAGCGTGACAGTATAATACTTTCAGTGCATCCACACAATGACAGGGGAACCGGCGTAGCTACTGCTGAGCTTGCATTGCTTGCGGGTGCAGACAGGATAGAAGGTACTCTTTTCGGTAACGGTGAAAGAACCGGAAATGTAGATATAATTACTCTTGCGTATAATATGTTCTCCCAGGGAATCAATCCCGAACTTGCTCTTGATAATATAAAAGAGGCAGCAGAGCTTTTCGAGAGAACCTGCAAAATGGACATACACCCTCGTCATCCTTATGCCGGTAAGCTTGTGTTTACCGCTTTCTCCGGTTCTCATCAGGATGCCATCAACAAGGGCGTGGCAGCCATGAGGGAGCGTAACAGCGAGGTCTGGGCTGTTCCTTACCTGCCTATTGATCCGTCGGATATCGGTAGAGAATATGAGCCTATAGTCCGTATTAATTCCCAATCGGGAAAGGGCGGCGTGGCATTTGTTATGGACACATATTTCGGCTTCAAGCTGCCTAAGGGAATGCAGAGAGAATTTGCTGATGTTATTCAGGCGCTTTCTGAAAAGCAGGGTGAGGTATCACCGGATACTATCATGGATAATTTCAGGAATGAATATCTCAACCGGAAGGAACCTATTCATTTCAGAAAGCTCAAGGTTGAGGATCTTTCTGATGAGACAGAGAGTGAGTTCGATACAAAGGTAGTGCTTACCTATACTGATCATGGTACGGAGAAACAGTTTGAGGCTGTTGGAAACGGTCCTCTGGATGCTGTCCAGAGAGGTCTTACGATGACCTTTGAGAGACGCATAAAGATTCTGGATTATGAGGAGCATGCTCTCCAAAGCGGATCAAATTCACAGGCAGCTGCATACATTCACCTGCTGGATTCCGATACCGGAAAGGCAACCTATGGTGTAGGTGTAAGCTCCAATATCACACGGGCGTCCGTAAGGGCTGTGTTCTCTGCATTCAATAGACTTGACCTGGGCGGAAAGTGATAGTTTTTTAGCGAGTGTTATTATTTCGGGTAAGAGGTAAGATGTAATGAGTAAGAAAATTGTTGTTACAGGATGCAACGGCCAGTTAGGACGCGCACTTCAGAAGGAATTGGCTGCTGATGCCGGATATGAGTATATAGGTACTGATGTGGAGGAGCTGGATATCACATCATCATCAGCAGTACTTGAATATATCAGGGGTATAAAGCCCTATGCTATAGTAAACTGTGCGGCATACACTAATGTGGACGGCTGTGAAAAGAACGAAGACCTGGCGATGAAGATAAATGCCATTGGCCCCCGCAACCTGGCAGTTGCTGCCAGTGATGCAGGCGCCAAGCTTGTGCATATTTCTACCGATTATGTTTTCCCCGGAAACGGCAGCAGACCTTACAGGGAGTTTGATACACCTTCACCTAAGAGTGCATATGGTAGAACCAAGCTGGAGGGTGAAAAATTTGTAAGCTGTTTTTCTGACAGATTCTTTATGATAAGGACTGCCTGGCTCTACGGTGAGGGCAAGAATTTTGTAAAGACCATGCTGGCACTTTCCGAAAAAAATGACAAGATAGGTGTGGTGGATGACCAAGTGGGGAATCCCACATCTGCCGCAGAGCTGGCAAGAGCCATTCATCTGCTCCTTCCTACCGACGAATATGGAATTTATCACGGAACCTGTGAGGGAATCTGTAGCTGGGCTGATTTTACGGAAGAGATATTCCGGTTGTCCGGAAAAAGTACGGAGGTAGAAAGGATAAGCTCTGAAGAATACAAGAGAAGATTCCCTGAGTCTGCAGACAGACCTTCATACTCCGCACTGGAAAATTATATGTTTAATCTTAATACGGATATAAGATTTAAGGACTGGCATGATGCCATAGCAGAGT
>CAMOJK010000022.1 GCA_946616835.1 uncultured Lachnospiraceae bacterium | reverse complement strand
CAATGCAATACAGCAGGCAAAGTCCATGCAGAGCGAGCTGGATGACGAGCATGGAGTAAGCGATATAGAAAAGGAAAAAGCCGAGGATGCGGTGGACAGTGCAAACCTTGCATATGTTCAGGCAGTACAGAGCAGGGAAAATCTTCTGCGCCAGAGTGACATCCGCCTGGCTGATTATGCCAAGAGTGCAGAGGATGCGGAGCTTAATTACATAACTGCCCAGACTGCCTATAATGCAGCGGTAAGGGCTCTGGAAAATGCGAGGGCCTTAAGTGCGGATGCAATCGAGCAGGCAAGGATTACAGGGGATCTTACAGTTGAAGAAATACAGATGGCGCAGCTCCAGAAAAAGCTTCTGGATGCCCAGATCCTGGCTGATTTTTCCGGAACCGTAACGGCGGTAAATATCGAAGTGGGAGAAAACTCTACCGGAGTGCTATTTGTTATAGAAGATACCAAAGATCTGGTGCTTACAGCGAAAGTACCGGAGAAGGATATAAACAGTATCTCCGAGAATATGTCGGTACTTGTCACACCTAAGGCAGATAATTCGGACACATACGGCGGCAGCGTCGGACGTGTTGCCGAATCCGCATATAAGAATGCTTCCGGCAAGACCGATACCTCCGGCGAAGATGCGGATTACAAGGTGACCGTGACAATTGACAGTCCCGATGAAAAGATCCGGATAGGCATGAATGCCGAAGCGGAGTTTTCCGTATATTCAAAGGAAAACTGCATTGCCGTTCCCAATGAGGCGGTATTCACGGATGAGAACGGTGAGAAATACATACTGACGGCTTCCGAGGACAACGGAAAGGTGGCTGTGAATAAATCGGCTGTGACTATCATTTATTCCGGAAAGAATATGAGCGTCATAGAAGGAAAAGATGTAAAGAATGGTACTTCCTACATAACGGAAGCTGCAAACTACATGGAGTATGTCGGAAGCAGCGTGGATGTTGCGGATTAAGTAGCGCACACAGATAATACCACGGATGTAGCGGCCTTGGCGGAGCATACAGACAGCATTGCAGATACAGCAGACTGCGCGGCACCTGCATGTTACATCGTGGATGTAACGGTCAGAGCTGCGGATGCTGATGACAACTGTGCCCGGTTGCTTCGGCTGTCCGGGACACATGATATAGGATGAGTGAAAAATGGCAGACAAAGTAGTATTAAAAGATGTTTCAAAAATATATAAGACAGGCGAGACGGAGTACCGGGCGCTGGATCATGTAGACCTGAATATAGAAGAAGGACGCTTTGTGGTTATCCTTGGTCCTTCGGGTGCCGGCAAGTCCACCCTTTTAAACCTTATCGGAGGCATGGACAATCCCACCAGCGGGGATGTCATTGTAAACGGCGAGAATATCTCAAAGTACAGCGACAGGCAGTTAAGCGATTTCAGGGCGCACACCATAGGCTTTATCTTCCAGTTTTACAACATACTTCCATCCCTTACAGTACTTGAGAATGTGGAGCTTGTAAAAGAGATAACAAAGACAAAGGTGGACGCAAAGCAGGCCGTAAGGGATGTGGGGCTGGAAAATCATTTTTATAAATTCCCCAACCAGCTTTCCGGCGGCGAGCAGCAGAGAGTATCGATTGCCAGGGCCATTGCAAAGAATCCTGCCCTGCTCCTTTGCGATGAGCCTACCGGAGCGTTGGATTCAGCAACCGGTGCAATGGTTTTAAAGATACTTAAGAGGCAGTGCGATGCTGACCGGGGAAGCAATACGGTGATAATAGTTACGCATAACGCACTTATAGCCGATACGGCGGATGTGGTGATTCGCGTAAAAAACGGACATATTGTGAGTGTGGAAGAAAATCCCAATCCCATGGATATAGATGATGTCTCATGGTAGGAAACGGATATGTGTAAATGATTTAAGGAAAGAGAGCCGGACTGATGCTTATAAGAAAAATGCTGCGTGACATAATCAGCAATTTCACGCAATTTTTGACAATATTTGCTATGGTCACTATTGCGATGGCTGTATATGTGGGCATATGTGCTTACGGGGATGGAATGAAGGTTTCCGGAGACGAGATGTATGCTGAATATAATCTGGCTGATCTTTGGCTGTCAGGATCAGAGTTTTCTGAGTCTGATATGGATAAGATAAAGTCTGTGGATGGCGTAGAGGATGCTATGCGTTATATGTCGCTTTCCATGACGGGGACGGTGGAGTATGCCGATGGGCGTAAGGAGTCATTTTCCGTTCCGATGGAAGGCGTTTTTATCGATACGTCCGTAAAGACACTTTCTGTCAACCGTTTCAGAGTGGCAGAGGGGAAGGATTACGATCCTGATGCGGATGGTCTGTGGCTCGGGCGTATGTTTGCCGAGGCACGTGATATACATCCGGGGGATATCATAACGCTTAAGTATGAGGATGCAGAGATCACAAAAGAAGTCCTGGGGATCATCTCTGTTCCGGATCATGTCTATGTTACCCAGGATGCTTCCGTTATTTTCCAGCAGGCAGAGGATTACGGCTGGGCATATATGTCAATGCGATGGTTTCCACAGGAGGCTATGTATGACAATATGATAGAAAGCGAAGCCATACAGGGATTTCTGTCTGCAAGGGATTCACTGAATATGATGCACGAAAATGGTATGTCATGGAGGAATATCCTCGTGACTCAGTTAGGGGATATGTCACCTGATGTGGATCTGGAGACTGCGCTGGAGCTGGCCCCTGACATTGCGGATGAGACTGCCGGAGAAGAAAAGAAGCATGCGTTCATTAAGGCGCTGAATCCCGATTTCAATCTGGAAAAGGCTTATGTATATCCGATGGTGTGTGTGGATGTGGAAGGCGAGGCACCGGGAATATACAGCGGAAATAAAGATGACGGATCATTTGAAAAAAAGCTGGATCGGATAAAAAGGGATCTGTATGAAATTGAAGCGGTGGATTCTGTCACAGGCCGGGATATGTGTGCATCATATTCGGCTTATAAATCGGAGTCTGAAGAGGGAGATACCTTTTCGGGTATGTTTACGTTCCTTTTCCTTTTCATAGCATCATTGTCTGTAATAACCACCATGAACCGTTTCGTGAAGAAACAGCGTATGCAGATCGGAGCGCTGAAGGCTCTGGGCTTCCGCAATTCAAGAATATACAGGCATTACATTTCATACGGTTTTTTTGTAAGCCTGATCGGTGTTATCGTAGGTTTTGCGGTGGGAATACCTTCTCTTGGCGTGAACCTTTATGCTGAGGAAATGGACTTTTATGATGTGCCGGTAGGCGGTCTGTATATAGCTGAGAAAAACTATATTGTGGCAGCGGTTATCGTCCTTATGGTTACGGTAGTCACTTACTTCTCAAGCAGGAAGATACTTTCCGAGCCTGCCGCACAGACCCTCAGGCTGGAAGTACCCAAGATCAAGCAGAAAAAGAAGAGTGAAAAGCCGGGAGGTATAATGTCCAGGCTCTCCTTTGCAGTCAAATGGAACTTAAGGGATGTGGCAAGGAGCAAGGCGCGTACCGTTATGGGAATTGTAGGCGTAGCAGGCTCGACTCTTCTGATAGTGATGGCATACGGAATGGAAGATTCCATGCTTAATTATCTCGATTGGGAGTTCTCCGGCATACTCAGGTTTACATCCAGGCTTACCTTTGACTCGGATATAACAAATGTCGAGAAAAGCGATCTCTACAGGGAATACGGAAAGGCTACTACTCAGAGCGTGGCCATAGAATATTATGATGGCAACGGGCTGCTGCAGACATCAGTCATCACTGTAAACGATTCCGAAGGCATGATAGCTTTGTGCGACCATGACAAGGTTTCTCATGATATAAATGAAGGAATACCCGGTTCAACTTACAGCGACATAAATGCTCCGGGAGCGCTTTTTGCCACGGAAAAGCTCATAAAGAACAAAAAACTGGATATCACCAAAAAGCTGAAGTGGCATATCCTTGGCAGCAACGACTGGTATGAAAGCAATATTGCCGCCGCCAACAGGGATCCCCAGGCCCAGCAGTTTGCCATGACAAGACAGGCTTTTGAAAGCCTTGGCGAAAAATACGAGCCTGATACTCTCTATACGGATATTGATCTCACCGGCGTGGATGATGAGGATATAGACGGTGTCAGCGCAATAAGTACGCTTCCTTCCCTCAGGACACAGATGAGCGGCATGCTCTCCATGATACAGGGGATGTTAGGCCTGTTTATTGTCGTAGCTGGAGCACTAGGCTTTATCATCATTTACAATATGGGCCTTCTTTCAATGAATGAGAAGATGTACCAGTTCTCGACACTCAAGGTTCTGGGCTTTGGTTTCCCTAAAATTATGAAGATTTATACCATGCAGAATATCTGGATAACACTCTGCGGTATAGCCATAGGTCTTCCTGCGGGGTATTGTTTTACAGATTTTCTGTTTATCTTTGCCATAGGTGAGGAGTACGACTTTAACGCTCATATCGATCCTTCCGCATATATCATAGCATCGGCGGGAACTATTCTTGTAATGGTCATTACAAGCATTGTTTTAGCCCAGAGTCTTAGGAAGATCGATATGGTGGCCAGCCTTAAGGCAAATGAGTAAGTCTTATGTAAAACAAAACAGTCTTTTTTGAGCCTGAATAACGGTCTTTTGGGCAAAATATCAGAATATTTCAAAAAAAAATAAAAAAAATTATCAATTATGATAAAATGTAGCATGGGTTTGTTATAAACTTTGGGAGTGTTTTTATGCTTGCAGATGAGCTGATACAAAAGAATAAGTCAAAACAGTCTCAGGTGTTTGATGAGGATGAGGAGACACTTATGTATAAGCCTGTCGAACGCAGGAAGTATTTTAATGACAGTGATGATGTTTTTACGCAAAGGGATGTAAAGTCACTAAATACGGCCCCTTCGGTGTTTGACAGAGATGCGATATTTAAATCAGTCAGGCAGTAAGACTGAGTTCTGAAACAGATAGGGTGAGGACTAATGGATCGATATAGCAATAAACTGAAAAACAAGCCGTTTGCGGATTATAATGAATTCATGCAGTATATGTTTGACTGCGTAAATACATGTATAGATGCATATCTGGAGAGGATGAAGGCTGTCTTTTCTACCGGACAGGGACAATATAAAAATGTTCTTTATCCGGATATCGAGGTGGCCAGTGATGTCTGTCGTGAAAGAATAGAGAAGTTCGTCATGGGGGACAGTACTGTAGAAGCAAACGCAGATACTGAAGAATCGGTTGACGAGGAAGGCGGAAAAGGGAAGAAGAAAGCCGAGAAGAAGGAAGCGAGTGAAGCTATAAGCGACGACCTTCTGGATCTTTTTTCGAGTCTTACGGAAGCAATAGATGATGAGGAAGAGGTAAAGGAAATCCCCACCAGGTCTGATGTGATGGGGGCTAATGAGACCTTGGATTTCATTATCAGCAGGGCTGAGGCATCAATTGAAAAGGGAATAAAACTTCCGCTTTACGAATTATGCAAGAGACTTGAGTTTGAGCCTTTTACCATATTCTGTTTTACCGCCGGGATACTCTCCAGTACCCAGACTGACTATGCCGGCGTCTATCAGATCGTTAACGAAAATGGAGGACTTTCCTGTCCCACCATAGAATCTGCCGCAAGACTTTATTACGGGGACAAGTTTTCCGTAACAGGCGCATACGGTGGAATGAGTGCCTGCCTTGAGCAGCTCATGCCAATACTTGACCTTCATGTGGTTAACAGCATGCCTTTCTCTACTGCGGTGTCGCCGGATAAAAGAGTTATCGACTTCCTTTTCGGAAGAGACCCCTTCAAGCTGGATGAGGATTACTCCAGATTTTTCAATACACTTACTAAGGACGGCGAGAAGCTCGATCCCATAATGGCTAATGCTACCGTTCTGGAAGCTATGGAAATAGCCTATGCGGAAGGAACCAGAATATTCTATTACTATGGAGACGAGGGAAGCGGACGCAAGTTCTTTGTTAAGAAATTCTGCGAAAAGAATAAGCTTCGTGCCATTACCATAAACTGTAAGAAGCTTTTCGATTATGATTTCCAATTTGTTAACAGGGCTCTTTGGGCGGTTACCCGTGAGTGTATCCTTACTAATGCATGCTGCTGTCTGACTGATCTTCAGTACAGGGAAGAGGAAAAGGAAAAGTTTTTCGGGTATATGGATCTTGCTTTCTCCAAACTTACTGAGAAAAATATTACCGTTTTCGCAATGTCCAAGCTTAATATCTCCATGAAGGAGATCACGAAAGAGACCTTTGCGGAATTTGAGCTGCCGGCTCCTACCACTACCGAACGACTGGCATGCTGGGAGTATTATGCAAAGCAGTATTCCTTTGATGAAGATGTGGATCTGCTGGAAATGTCCACAAAGTTCATCTTTACTGCCGGAAAGGTTAAGGATGCCCTTAAGGAAGCCAGAAACCTTTCACTTATGGATAAGGAGACGGTAATCTCCAGAAAGAATCTTTTCAAGGGCTGTAACAGGCAGATGTCCTCCGAACTTTCACAGAAAGCTACCAGAGTGGAAGCAAAGTTCGGCTTTGACGATATCGTTATGAATCCCAGCCAGAGAGAGACTATTACCCATGCCATAGAGCAGATGAATTTCAAAAAGCAGGTTTATGAGCAGTGGGATTATACCAAGAAGTATCCTTACGGACGAGGCCTTACGGTTCTGCTTTTCGGGGCTCCCGGTACAGGTAAGTCCATGATGGCGCAGGTTTTAGCGCATGAGCTTAACCTGGAGCTTTACAGAGTAGATATTTCAAAGGTTGTAGATAAGTATGTCGGTGAAACGGAAAAATCCCTTTCCATGATATTCCGTGAGGCAAAGAAATGTAATGTCGTCCTATTCTTTGATGAGTGCGATACCATATTTGCGAAGCGTTCCGATGATGGTGGTTCTAACCAGGCATCGGCTAATAATAAAACGGCATTGCTCCTTCAGGAAATGGAAGCTTACGATGGTGTGTGTGTACTGGCAACCAACTACAAGCACAATATCGACCCCGCTTTCTTCCGAAGGATGAAATATATCGTGGAATTCCAGTTCCCCAATGCGGATACCCGTGAGATGCTCTGGAGGACTACGATACCTAAGACTACTCCTCTGGATGAGGATGTTGATATCAGATACCTTGCAGAGAAGTATGAGTTTGCCGGCGGTAATATCAAGAACTGCATCCTCAATGCGGCATTCCTTGCAGCGGCAGACGAGACTGCGAACGGTAAAGTGTGCATGAGACATTATCTCAATGCGATAAAGTATGAATTTGTTAAGGTAGGTAAAGTATTTACCAGATCGGATTTTGAACCCTATGCGGATCAGATCGGTCTGTAAAATGATAATAACGGCAGCATAAAAATAAAATTTATGAGGAAGGAAAAACATTATGGCAAATCAGATGTATCCCTTTGAAAAAAATCGTTACTACCCGGGAAAGATGCTTACAAGTGCGGATTTTCAGGCAGAGCAGGATTACTTTGTTAATCGGCTGAGGTTTTCCAATGTGCTGATGTATGGAAGCGGTATTGTCTGCGGACTGGGGACATTCAGTTTAGACGACCTGTCAATACTGATAGAGAGCGGTGTGGCCATAGATGGCGAAGGCAGGGAGATAATAGTTGACAATTCAGTGGTAAAGAAGCTGTCTGCCATAGATGGTTTTGACACACTGAAGACTGACAGGGCTGTGCTCTGCCTCAAGTATAATGAAAAGGAAGTTCATTCAGTATATTCCGTGAACGCAACCGGAAATGCCAGCAAGGAATACGAGTACAACCGTATTTCGGAAGGGTATGGACTGTTCCTCACGGATAAAGAAAATTTAAAGCCTGATTATGTGCCTGAAACAGAGTTCCTGGTAAGAGAAAGACTCCTTAAGTCTGACAACTTTATAGTCGAGGTAATGCTTCCCGGCTATGTTAGCAAGGGAAAGAATGTAAGGCTTGAATTGGTAGTTACGAAGCTTACGGATGCTGATGTGGAGCTGACAGCAGATGGACTTTTAGAGACACCTCTTTTTGTAAGTGCTAACGGGGAAAATACAATCGCCGTTGAGTGCTCGGGACTTAAGCTTAAGAAGGGTGAGGTATGGTCCAAAGAGTACTGGATGAAGGTTATGCCTGCTGATGCTGATGATACTGCAGTCATCCTAAGAAGCGGCTCTGCACATGCATACGAGAATGATACGGCAGTGAATGTGGCAAACAGCTTCCGTATAAAAGTCATAATGTCAGATGCAACACCTTTGGAGCTGGTTACCAACAGAATAAGCATGCTTAATCTTGAAATGATGGCTATCGGCAGCAGGAACGATTATATCAGGCTGGCGGAGATAAAGCTTCTTCGCACGGATAATGCTTATGTTATAGACAAGATCATAGAGGATGGCGTAAAGAAGTATATTACTGCTCCCGGGCAGGAGTATATGAGAAATCATTTCATATCCTATTATGAGAAGGATGTTGACATCACGGAAAGAGCTGAGATCCAGCAGGGACCCGTGGATGTCCGGAATGAAACAAAGGAAAGAAAGTCAGGTCCCGAAGTAGCTACCGGTGTGCTGGAGATACCCCTTGGCCGTAATGTACAGCCCGGGGATGTAAAGTTCTCGGGGGAGATTACCCATGGACTGGGTAAGGGAAATGTATATGTCCAGCTTGGCTATGAGCATATAGACCATGATGAATCACTGGGGATGGATGCAAAGAACACAGTATATGGAAATCCTTCACTTTTTGAGACCGGTGAAGAAAAGGTTGATGCCGAGGTAGCTGTAAAGGTGCTTAATGACAAGGGAAGCTTTGTAGCGGCGGCCAAGCTGTTACGCAGTGTAAATTACCTTGTACTTACATACCGTTGGGTTGCGATCAAGTTCCCTGCAGGAAATGATCTGGATATGCCCGGTGATTATTATGACAAGAGCATTTCGGCTGAGACACCCACAGTTGTGCTTGGACTTAAGGAGAGTCACTATTTCGGTGTCAGATTCCATAATATGCCTCAAAGCAGTATTGCTTATGAGCTTACGGCTCCCGGAAGCGGTGAGATATCTGCTGATGGTATCTATGTTGCTCCGGCTAAGGAAGGTGTTTATGAGATCAGGATCTATTGTACCGATATGCCTGTGGTATGCACTTATGCTTATGCAATCGTAAAGAAGATAACAGGGGATGAAACAGAAGCATAATGATATATGAATCCGAAAACTCAAAATATGAGGTTCTGAGCACTGCTCTTTCCACGGAAGATTTTGATGTGCTTATATGTGCGGATATGTCAGGGGAAAACAGGAGTAAGTATACTGTTTTCCTTGTGAGATCCCATGAGCTGATAAAAAGGCTGCTTGTAATGCTGGATGTGAATGCGACTCCCGATGGCAGTAATGGTGTGATGATAGAGAGCTTTTCTACCGGAAGGGATCATTTTTTCGTATTCCCGTACAGGCAGGAGAGGGCTCTGGATAAGTTTTTTGTGGGTGAGGGAATGAGCATTAATCAGTGTGAGACTATATGCTGTAATGTCATCCTTGCCTGCATTACATCAGGGCTTCCCTATCCGATGCTTTACCTGATACTGAAGCACAGGCTGGTCAATCTTTCCAGGGACGATTCGATATATATGAGCTATGGCGTGGATCTTTCCGAGCTGGATGAAAAGACCGGCGAAAGAGAGTGCGTGGCATGCTGTGCGGAGATACTTACGGATCTGTTAGCGAGAGCCTCATATGAAAAGGCGATATCTTATCAGATACTGATGAAAAAAAGTGCAAATAAGAGCTATGCACAGTTCATCGAGCTGTATCGTGACGTTAGGATAGCTTCGGCGCCGGAAGGTAAGATAGGTATATTTAAGAGGATAAAGAAATTCTTCTCAAGGCATTCGGATCTTTTTTTCAGGATACTGTTTGTATTATGTTCTATCGTTGCAATAGTTGCACTGGTAATGCTGCTCTCAAATCTGTTTTTTGGAGATCAGCCGTGGTTAAGGATTTTTTACAACAATTTCAAAGTGATAGGTACACAATCACTGGAATGATGGATTATTGTTTATCTGAGGTTTAAAAGTTATGGCTAAAAGAATTATAGGAATAATAGTAACGGTTTTCTTCCCGCTGTTGTTTTTCTGGCTCTATATACAGATGTACAGTGACAAGTCGGAATTTAACGAGTCCACCAAGTACGTGGAGCAGAATGGCATATATTATTATTCCTCTGACTGTGGAAACAGTGTACGCATTTACGGGATAAAACCTAATAAAAGCGTTAAATACGGCACCCGTTATGACGTTAAGAAAAATGAGACGGCTTCGATAGAAGGCATGGCGGCAGACGAGAATAACCTTTATGTTCTGTATACAAAGACCACTCCGGAAGGGAAGGCTTATTTTCAGATACTTAAGTACGATCTTGGACTGAAGCCGGTTGAATCTTCGGCATTATTTGAGACTGACAGGGATGTATGGGCCTGCAGCATAGATGTTCAGGATGGGGAGCTTTTTGTAACAGTGATGGATGAGGAGCGTACCCGTGCTGATGTTTATCTTTTGGGAAAAGATATTTTTGAAGAAAACAGAGACAGCGAATCCTCATCATCGTCATTATCGATGATATATTCGAAGGAAAGCGAAGGCGCACGTTTATTTACTTCGGCCTGCTATCAGGACGGACAGCTTTTCACAAGGATGGATTCGGATGCTCCTGCCGGTGTGTTTGCGGTTCCTGATGAAATCAGAAAAATCTATAATTCGAGAAATTCCAATATAATTATTGATATAAAGACGGGGGGGGGCCGTACTGCCGGTGTGTTTGCATTTACCTGCCTTGTTATTTTTTCAGGGCTCATGGTATTGCTTGTCGTAAAAAAGAAGAGCCGGGTACTGGGCATGATCCTTTCCGGAACGGTTTGGGTAGTATTCATAGCGGTTAATGTTTCTTTTGTGCTAAACGCTGTTATGGAGACCATAAGTCAGGAGTCAGCAACAATGCTTGCTACTGATGAGACGGTTTACAGCCTGAATGACATCGGAATGCCTGAAAACTATGGAGTGGGGGATGCGGATTTCTATGAAAGCAGCGGGTATTACTCCCTTTATACTGCTGTTACGGATGAGCTTGGCGCATACGGTAATGTGGTTTGCGAGAGATTCATGGTGGTCAATGCACAGAATGGCAATATCGTGATAGATACAGAGCTTATGAACCGCCAGAATATAGGCGAAGTTTTGGGCGATTACTACAGGCGGATTGTAGAGAACTGCAGCATAGACAGGGAATCAAAGACAGCTTATACGACAATACGGGGCATTGGGTACTACATTGTCTGTGCACCGATGCTGTCAAGCGGGAATGGTTCATATTGTCTTGTCGGTCTTTATACCAGTCCTGCCACGGATGACGATGTGAAGACATGTGCTCGTATCATAAATAACTGTGTGGGGCTTATGGTGGTCATCTTCCTGATCGTAAATTTTACGGTTGATGTAAGGGTGTACAGGGATATTTCTCTTATCAAGAGAGCGCTCATGGAAGCAGTTGAGGATGGAAAAGAGCCTGAGGTCGCAAAGGAAGTCAGTGATGATCAGAAACTGATATATACGGCTATCCGGGAGCTGGTAAGACGCATAAACAGGATAAACCATGCAAAGTACCAGATGTATTCGGCATATTACCGTTTCTCACCTAAGAATATCGAGCAGCTTATGCATAAGGATTCGATTACTGAGGTACACGAAGGTGATACCGCAGTAGCAAAGGGCTCCATGGCAGTATTTTCCTCCTCATCCACACCGGAGAACAGGGAAGTTCTGGATAATATGAAATTCCTTATGGAATACATGGAAGCATCTGAAATGGAAGGAACTGTTGTATCCAACGACAGCATGCTGTCTAAGGTCGAGATGTTCTTCGACAGGAGCAACAAGCGCATGCTGGAGCTGGGAATCGGGTACTTTACCAATTCTGTGAGAAAAGAAATGAACAGCAATATGTCACTGGTAGTGTACTACTCCGAGTTTACCGTAGGTATTGCAGGTAACAGCACACAGGCCATGACATTCATTTCATCTCCAAAGGTCAGGGTGTATGAGCGTTTTGGAGAGTGGTTCGGCAGCATGGGCATAAATATGGTCGTCACCAAAAAGATAATGGAGCGCGATGCGGGACAGGCAGAGGTCAGATATATAGGTTATACGCTCCTTCCGGATGGAAGCAGGGAGGATCTGTACGAAGTGCTGGATGCCTGCGAAGCAAGGGAGCGTCAGCTCAAGCTGGAGTACAGACAGAAGTTTGAGGATTCGATAGATCTGCTCTATAAGTCAGACTATTATCTTGCAAGAAACAGATTTTCGGATCTTTTGAAGAATTGTCCTATGGACAAACTGGCAAAGTGGTACCTCTTCAAATGTGAAAAATGCCTTGATGGCAATTTCCCCGGTGAAAACGGAATGGTACTTAATTATAATGACGATATCTGATGAGCAGGCTGTTATTTTCGGAGGATAAATGAATATATTAAGCACTTTAATCACAGTCATTAAGTCCAGGCTCACCAGGTTGGTAGCGAAGTTCAGGCTATATACCAGCAGGGGCTTTATTCAGGCGCGGATAATAGACAAGTTCAGGACATTTGCCGGAAAGCTCCTGAATATCAAGCCAAAGGATAAAAACGATTATTATACGCTTTTTGGCTGGATGATAAGTAAAAAACTGGCTCACGCGGCACTTTTTATACTTGGCGTGGTCAGTATTTGGTACATTTTGTCAAATGTTTCTGCATTTGGGTACGGAAAAGGTCAGAATACGGTACGCACATACTCTTATAATTCAATTATATTAAGATTTGTAACCGGGCATGTGAGGATAAAAGCCCACGATGGGTACATAGCATATGATGGAAATGTGGAGGACGGAAGCGTATCCGGCAACGGAATACTGTATTATCCAAACGGTAACAGTGCATATAGCGGAATGTTTGCCGGAAATAAGTATGAAGGCAAAGGTACGGCGTACTACGAAGATGGGGCTGTATGGTATGTAGGAAATTTCCATAATAACCTTTTTGACGGCAGGGGCAAGGAGTACAGGAGTATCGGAACACTGGAATATGACGGAAACTTTATGGAAGGTTACCGTAACGGTGAGGGAATTCTGTATAATGCATCGGGCGATGAACTCTATAACGGAAACTTTTCCTACGACAGCATAGTTTATTCCGACCTCTTAGGCATACCCACATCGGAAGCAGCAAAGAAATACAGCGGAGAACGCGAGGTATATCAGTCGGACGAAGGCGTTTGTGTAGTACTTGATGATATAGATGCAATGTATTTTGCATCTGCTGATCCGGAAGCTTTATCGGATGACCTGACCACCAGTGAAGTATATGTACTGTCAGACTCATTCAGGTCAGGAAAGACCAGCGTCCGTACCATAGAGGAGATAAAGACACTGTTAGGAACACCGCTGTATGACGGTGAATCGAAGGTAATCTTTCCGGAAGCTGTGCTTATAAGCAGGCTTAAAGGAGAAGGCAAGATTTATGATGAGGCAAATCTGACCGGTACGGAGCAGTTTACGGATGTGACGACGGTTACAGGATATAACAGAGAAGCGGTTGTTTACCTTTACAGTTTTGAAAAGGACGGGCTGATATATGAATTTATCTGCGGCAGCGCCCAGGGAGCCTTTGAATTCTACAGGATCCGGCAGGCATAAAAAAGTCCATATTGTAAAGCTTGTAAAGAGCATGGTGTCACTTATGCTCACTCTGACTCTGCTTTCGGGAATGGTTCAGGGGACAGGTGCATTGGAGGTTAATGCAGCTGGCACGCAGAATAAGATCCTTACCATTGCGGCAGCCAGGACTCTGGCACTGGCAAACAGTTCGGAATTTGAAAGCGCAGAGGATGATCTTGAGGCCAAGTATATGGCTCTTGAGAGTGCGAAGAAGGCAATGGAACTTACATATAAGAGGCTGAATACTTTCAGCTGGACCCCTTTGCTTAGCTTTAAATTTCCTGAGTCACCCAAGCAGCAGGACCTTTACGAACTGGAGTTCTCGATCACAGAGAAGCAGGCTGATATAGATGTATCCAAGAGAAAGCTTGCGAATGTAAAGTATAAGGTTTATGACGAAGTAAATGTGCTTTACTGCAGCATCTACACTACTCAGGTTCAGCTTGATTTCAATAAGAAAAAGCTTGAGTCAGTGGATGAAGCCCTTGCCAAGAATAAGGCAAGGCTGGCAACGGGGGAAGCATCCCAGGCGGATATCGATTCACTGCAGTCCAAGCATGATACTCTGGAGAAGACTATTGCGGCTGAGGAAAGGAGCCTTGCATCTTCCTTAAGAAAGATGTCACAGAAGACAGGGATCGATGTGACTACGGGATATACTTTTGAAGAGCCGTTCCTTGCAGCTGATATAAACAGGGAATTCCTGTACAACAGTCCTGATTCCAGGCTTGATTCCATAGTACAGTGGACCAAGGACAAGGATGAAGATTTTTACGACGTTTGCATGGCTGAGACTACCGCCAAGCTTTCGCTTCAGACTAACTTTGACATAATGAAGAGGAAATATGGCAGCGATATCAATCTTATCTCCGGGTATGTTACGCAGGCTCTTAACGGGCAGACAATAAATAAAAGGGCTTTTAAGGATTCATATAAAAATTTCCTTAAGAAAGTAGACAGTTACTGGGAAGGTAAGAAAAGAATACTGTTTATCAAGATACCAAGGATCTGGTTTAAAGGTTCAACCGCAGGAACAAGATTTGTAGAAGATGACCCCTATGTACTTCAGGAAGATGCCCTGGAGTACCAGTCAGCAAGGTCTGACAGGGTATTGGCGGAAACCGAACTTGAAAATTCCGTTGTGGATGCTTTTGACGGATATGTTTCCGCAAGAAATGCATATGAAACCGCAGTGGAAAATGTCAATACCAACAGGGATCTGCTTGAAAAGGCAAGAGTACAAAATGCGGTAGGGGATATGTCTTTTGAAGAGTATCAGCAGGTACTTGAAAGCTATGAAGAGTCACAGAATACCATGATAGAGGCTCTTCAGTCATACTCCGATACCCTGAATAATTTTGATGATCTTACCAAGGGCTGGGTGAGCGGATATCTTGATTATCAGTCCTTAAGCCTCGGTACAGGAGCAAACGGTATAAGCTATAAGGAAGATTCGGACAGAGCGTATTATACGCTGGAGTCCATAATCCAGAATCAGGAATTTGAATTAAGGATCACTATCCCTGAAGATTTTGATACAGAGATCAGTGATTATGAGCTGTGGCTCGATGGAGTGCAGGTAGGACCGAGAACAGCTATTGATGAAAAGCTTCGCCATGTGTCGGTGGCAAAGACATGTATCAATAAAGCTTTTATCAGATTTTATAATGGTGATGAGTTCGTGGATGATTGTGAGATATCGCCCAGCAAGACCAGCGATTATCTGAATATAGTTGTTGATAGAGGTACGGAGACCACTGAGAGTGATGTACTCGCTACATATATTACCGACGGCCCTGATACGGTGGGAATGACGACGATCACAGTTACTCCTTCGGCAGATGTTAAGGCTTCCTTCTACAGAATAAGGACATCAGAGGGACAGTTCATAGGCAGCGAGGATTATATTGAAGCCGGTGGATCTTTAAGGTATCTGAATCTTATTACCGGCGATATGTCGGCACTGACGGTAGAATTTTATGATGACGGTAAAGCGCTTATTGAAACAGGATATTTTGCAACTTCAGGCTCTGTGATAATGAGGGAACCGCAATGAAGAAAACTGCGATTAAGAAAACTGCAATTAAGAAGATCGAAAGTACAAATAAAGCATCCAGTGCAGCTAACAAGAGCAGCTTTGGCAGGATTGCTATACTGTCAATGGTCGTAATGGTTGCAGCAGCGGTTGCAGCAATCTACGGTTCATACGCAAAGGGTGCATTTGACGAAACGGATGCTATTACTTTCCAGGAATATAAGGCATCCCATAATATCGAGAACAGTGTGCTCTTTATCGGAACGTATATCATACACAAAGATGCAATGACTGAAGAACTCTATGAAAAAGCATATGATTCTGCAGCAGCTTCCGGCCAGGATACTCCTTACTACAAGTCCGAGATAGGCAATGGTGAATGGTATGATCTCTCAATGGCTGAGAATGTAACAGATATTACCGCTGAAGGCACGGCGTTAGTGGACGAGAGCGAGATAGATCCGCTTTTAGTACAGTTCTATGTCGGTGCAGATGGTGTCGTAAAGAATTATAAGGATGAGGTCATCAATCCTTTTGATATACCTTCACCCTATGACCTTTCGAACCTGCCGGAGTTTGAGCAGCTGTGGTTCCAGTATGCCCAGTCAACGTCGCATGAACCTGTATCCAGGGAGAAGTTCCTTGAAAACAGATTTTCAGAGGACAAGAAGGTAGAGGATTCGGATAACTACCTGTATGATGCCATATCCACATTTTTCAAGCTTGACCTGACAGATGATGATACAAAGGCGCTTGATGAAAAGCTTGCAAATATGTATGCGTGGAAACAGGAACTGATGAATGCCGGACGTGATGAGGATGCTGAGACGGTATATTCCCTTTGCTCCATGATAGACGCACAGAGGCGTGCCATAGTTTATGACAAGCTGGCAACTGAGTCAGAAAACTGGACGTCAGCGAACCCTGCGCTGGGGACATCAGTAATGCCGAAATCCAATGCGTCGACGTCTTTCTCCTGGTTTTCAATTTCGGCACCTGAAGAGTATCCGGTGAACTATGATAAACGTACTAACAGCCTGGTAGGCGCTCTGTACGATATCTGTTCCGGAAGTCAGTATGATGATGATGATCCTTTTGAACAGGATACCGGAATAATGGATGCCATTAACGAGGCTAACAGTGCCTGCCAGACCAGCTATATAGAGTATTCTTCCAAGGCACTGGCTGATGAGGATACGGTGCTTGGCCACTATAAATATACTTACAGCAATAGTGTAATGGAGTCCAGGAGTGAAGAATCACTGACCAAGCTCCGGGCACTGATGAATATAGAAAAAGATGTGATAGCTGATAAGAGTAAGGAGCTGATGGTTTTAGAGAGTGATCTTCTTCCTTACGGACAGAGTCAATTCAAGACTATAGTTACATCCGGTGAGAGCAGTGAGTATAGGAATGCAGTGGCATCAGGCAAGTCCAAGGCAGTTACAAATCAGATACTGACAGACCTTGCGAATGAGACGGAATCAAGAAGAAGCCAGTATCAGGCGCTTATAGATGCAAAGCAGAAGAGAATGGATGCGGCTGATGCACTTGAATATGTGCAGGGCATAAAAGCCTGGGCTGAGGAATTAAAGGGGACGGTTCCCAATGATGACTTTAAGGGAGATGCAGTGGATGCCCTGGATAAGTTCATAAAGTACCTGAAGGATCTTGAGAGCACCATTAAGAACTCTGACGGAAGTCTGATGGGAGATCTTGAAAAGCTGCAGGCACAGAAGGATGACCTGAATACAAAACGCCAGAATGCACTCGATAATAACGATCTGGCTGGTGCTGCAAAATATGATGCCCTCATAGCAGCAGTAGATAAGCAGATAGACGAGCTGGGAGGCAGCGGCAATTCCTCATTGGCAGACAGTCTGTTGGATAAGGCAAAAGAGGCTGCTGCGGAAGGTAATGCAGATGCTCTGTCAAATGCTATGGATGCGCTGGCTGAAATGGGTGCTGCCGAGCAGATGGCAGAACTGGTGGATAAGCTTGAGGATATGGGAGCAAATGCAGACGTTATGGCAGATGCAGAGGCTGCTCTGGCAAAAGCTATGGACGCGCTGGCTGAAATGGGGGCTGCCGAGCAGATGGCAGAACTGGTGGATAAGCTTGAGGATATGGGAGCAAATGCAGACGTAATGGCAGATGCAGAGGCTGCTCTGGCAGAGGCGGAGGCAAACAGTGGTCCGGATTCCCTTGCAGGGGATGGTACAAACGGCAATGACGACGGTACAGGAGCCGACGGTACAGGAGCCGATGGCACAGGCGCAAATGATAAGACCGGGATTTTAGGTCTTTCTGATGACGAAATGATGTCACTTTTAGAGGACCTTTTCGGAATGTCATTTGAGGAAATGAGCCCCGGAATGAAAGCAGAATTTCTGGCAGTGCTTTCGATACTGGGCAATGAAGGCTATGATAATTTTGCCACACTTGCAGCCAAGATAGCACAGGAACTCAGTGAAGAGGGTAATCTGTATATATATACACCGTATAAAAATGATGCGGACAATATTTATATATCGCTAATGTCCGTATCGGCAGCAGCAGGATATAGATATGTGTCTACCGGAGATTCCTGCACCCTTGCAAAGACCAAAGGATCACTGACTTTCACATTCTCTCCTTACGGTCTTAAGTACGAGAAGTTAGATGAGGGTGAGTCAAGTGAGGAAGACCTTCTGCATACCGTGGTAACACAGAACAGTATGTATTTGAGAAGTGAAGACGCAAAGGCAATATTCGACTGCAGAGCGGTAAATGTTCCGGCTTGTGACGGTGCATATGCTGTATGTCTTCTCAGCAAAAAGATGGATGATGCTGAGAACAAGGTTAGTGAATTGAAGGGAGAATAACAGATGGCTGATTATCCTATAATCTCGGACGTTAGCTCATATATCGTGAGGATGCTTCGTGAAAAAATGTGCCCGGAACCTATTCCATCTCCGAATAATATAGAGATATCCTCTCCGGCATCACAGGATGTAGACTACATAGTAGGACTATACCTGTATGACATTAGAGAGGACATGGAAGTGGCACAGCCCAAGAGAATCCAGAAGGGCAGGCTCCAGCTGCAAAAGCCGCCAAGACCATATGATCTTTTCTATATGGTCTTCATAAACGGGGGAGGCCAGATGGGCCTGAAAGACCCGGATATACAAAAAATCATCGGACGAGCTGCACAGATCGTCAACGACCACAATTCTGTGTACCCACACGAGCTCCAGGGCTGGTTGGATACGCAGGAACCTCCGATAGTACTGTCTCAGGCGAAGATAAGTCTGGAGGAGAAGGTAAGGGTGTGGCAGGCTATCAACAAGCCCTATCAGATAAGCCTGTTTTATAAGGCGGCACCCGTTTACCTGTCGAGCGAAGTCGTTATCAATACACCTCGTGTTGTTGACAGCGAGTTCAATCTGGGAGTGACCGGTGATACAAATGAATCCTGACTTCTGCCAAAGGCGTAAAATGGCAGGGTTGAAAGGAAGAAAGGAGGAATGTGAGCATTTCTGTAATCAGAGCGAGACTGGATCTGTTGGTGTCACTACTTGACACGACTACCGGACAGCCGGTAAACACATTGGATGTGAGGATCTATCGCAACGGAGAGCTGACCAGGCCTGCTTCAAGAGGCGGCGGGAATTACGTATTTATCAACACGGACAGAGAAGACTTTCTCATGCGAGTGGAGGTAAGAGGATACGAAGTCTGCGAATTGCCTATAAAGTATGCCGAGCTCGATGAAAGAGTACCGCAATGTCTGTTGTTCCTGATGCCTTCAGAGAGCAAGAAGAGCGGAATGCCGGTAATGGATTACTCAGGCGAGGATCCGACGATCACGGCCATCGAAGCAATCAACATTGATACTACTAACATAAGCTTCGCGTCCTTTACCAAGCGTGACAACTCAATGGATTTTTTCAGTCAGGCGAGAACCAGTCTGACATTCGACAACCAGTACTACGCAATCCTGAAACCGGACAGAAAGGGCTATGTAAAAGTCAGGATCACAGAGGTACTGTCAACACAGAAGGTTCGTCTGGAAGACGCACCGCCCGAAGGACTGGATAAGAATGCACCGATAGCCAGGATCATATTTGGTCAGGTAAAAGATGGGCATTATATTATCCGCGTAAGGGCAGGAAGGCCGAATGACAGATACATCATCTGCAAACGATATGATGATCATGAAGAATTTGAAATGATTGTCTTCGAAGATGATGGAAAACCTGTAATCGTACAGGAAAGTGCAGAAGAAAGCGAGTAATGTAGAAGGAGGAAGCAATGCCGAATGTTGTAACGAACGGAGCAATGTGCAGATGCGCATTCAGTGCCACGACAGCCCCACTGAAAGTTACATCACAGATGAAACTGAGTATCGAGGGAAAGCCTGTGGCAACAATTTGTGATAATCAGCCCTTTTCCAATTTGGGACCATTCGGAATGTGTACTAATCCGGCTAATCCGGCGGTAGCAGCAGCAATGGGAGCACCCCAGCCCTGTACCCCTATGACAGGAACACCCTGGGTGGGAGCAAATCCAAAGGATATGGCAGGGAATTACCCGATACTTACGGACACATGCACGACAATGTGCGCATACGGCGGGACTATCACAATTGACAGTGCCGGACAAGTTAAGACACAAAACCAATAACAATGAAAGGATAAGGTAAGAATTATGGCAGAATATTTTTCACCTGGAGTCTATGTTGAGGAATATGATAATTCACCCAGAAGTATCGAGGGTGTAGGAACAAGTACAGCCGGTTTCGTTGGAATGGCTGAAAAAGGTCCTGTTTCAGGAGTTCCTCAGCTTGTGACAAGCTTTAAGAGCTTCCGTCAGCAGTTTGGCGGTTTCTTAAGTGAATTTAAATATGGCGAGTACAGATATCTCGCTAACAGCGTAGAGCAGTTTTTCAATAACGGCGGAACAAGATGCTACGTAATGCGTGTAGCTCCCCAGGATGCACTTCCCGCAAGCGCAGATAAGGGTGTTGTAAAGTTCATCGCTGCAAATCCCGGTAAGTGGGGTGACAAGATTCAGGTTGCATTAACAACCGTTAAGAAGGTTAAGATGCAGCTTGTTGAAAAGACCCCGGTTGGCTACAGGGCTAAGAGGACTGAGGGATTCAGAGAAGGTGATGTTGTTGAATTCAACGGTACATTCCACAAGATCAAGGCTATCCTTGATGATGTAGTTGTATTCGAAGACAAGATGCCTGACAGCGTTGTTGATAACGGCGCGGTTCCCAAGAATTTCGTATATCTTGTAACCTTCGACCTTATGGTAACTGCAGGGGATGATTCTGAGACATACACAGATATGACACTGAACAACCAGTCACCTGCATTTATAGGTAACCGCATGAAGCACAGCGCTATCGTAAAGCTGGAAGTTAAGGATACAGAAAAGGCATTAAGTCCTGTAGAGTCTATCCTTGGCAAGGGCGTTACAAGCGGCGCATTCCTTCTTGCAGGCGGTTCCGATGGTACTATTGCTAAGGTTAAGGCCGGCACATTTATCGGTGAGGACGGCGGCCCCGGCAACAGAACAGGTCTTCAGGCTTTCCTTGAGAACAGCATTATTTCAATGATCGCTGTACCCGGTGTTACAGATCCTGAAGTAATAGTTGCACTTGTTGCACACTGCGAGAACTTAAAGAACAGATTTGCAGTTCTGGATATGCCCGGTGATATGTACAAGACAGAGGATCTTATCCGTTATCGCGGACTCATTGATTCTACTTATGCTGCTATGTATCATCCCTGGATCCAGGTACTTGACCGCTCAACAGGCAATGCCGGTTTCATTCCTCCTTCGGGAGCAATCATGGGTGTATATTCCAGAACCGATATCGCCCGCGGCGTACACAAGGCACCTGCGAATGAGACTATCTTCTGTACAGGTCTTAAGACCAATTACAACAAGGGTGAGCAGGATATCCTCAATCCTGAAGGAATCAACCTTATTCGTTCCTTCCCGGGACAGGGCATCAGAGTATGGGGTGCAAGAACTGCAAGCTCCAATTCTGCATTCAAGTATGTCAATGTTCGCCGTCTGTTCATCTTCGTGGAAGAGAGCATCAAGGCAAACACCAACTGGGTTGTATTCGAGCCCAACGATCAGATGCTGTGGCAGAGAGTTGCACTTACTGTTTCTTCCTTCCTGGATGGTTTGTGGAGAAATGGCATGTTAGCAGGAAGCACCGCTTCGGAAAGCTATTTCGTAGAGATCGGTACTTCAACAATGACAAGGGACGACATCATGAACGGCAGACTTATCTGCAACATCGGTATCGCTCCTTCAAGACCTGCTGAATTCGTTATCTTCCGTGTAACTCAGCATACTGCTGAAGCCGGCGGTGGCGGAGAAGAAGGCTGACGAGAGTATTGGCTAAAGTAAAGAATAAGTAACGGTTCGGTCCCCAGAGGGAGCTGGACAGTTACGTGGATGATTTGAAAGGAGATTAAATTATGGCAGGAACTACTCAGGATGCTTATACAAATGGCAGAGGTTCAGCTTATCCGTTGACAAAAATGAACTTCTTCGTTCAGGTTGACGGTATAGACGGAACAGCTGCATTCAGTGAAGTAACAGGCATTGAGTCATCAGTAGACGTGATCGAGTTCAGACAGGGTAATGCAGGAAGCATGGCACCTGTTAAGCTCCCCGGTCTCGTAAAGCATGGTAATGTAACACTTAAGCTTGGTTATGTACAGGGTACAGCATTTAAGACTTGGGTACAGGAGTGTGTATCCGAAATCAGAGGTGAGATTCCCCGTCACAATATTTCTATAGAGCTTATTGATGTAAACCAGGGTACTCCTCAGGCTGCTCTTGAGGCACTTACCGGCGGTACACAGGTTTGGATACTTACCAATGCATGGGTTGCTAAGTACAATGCACCTGATATGGATGCAAAGAATTCCGATGTTGCTATCGAGTCTATCGAGATCGCATACGAAGAGCTTGTAATTCCTAACTAATCAAAAATTTCCGTTTTCTGACGGACGCAGCACAAGGGATAACCCTTGTGCTGCGGTGTGAGGAAATGTAATGTGATTGTAAATATTCAGGACAGTCCGAAGCATTTGCTGCTGAGGGCATACTAAAGAGCAGTGCAGGCACAGCTGCCCGCAATTTTGTGCAACAAATCTTCAATAGCGTGCAACCGTAACAGGAAGAACCGACAGGTTCTGAACAGTTATCACTATAAAAGAATGGAGAAAAGCAGATGGAAACAGTGTATGAATTTGAGCTTCCCAAGGGGTATATGGACGGGGCAGGAGAGCTTCACAGGAGAGGCAAGATGCGTCTTGCTACCGCCGGTGATGAAATTTCAGCTACAAGAGATCCAAGGGTTTTGTCCAATCCTTCTTATCTTACGATAGTAATATTAAGCCGCGTGGTAACCGAGCTTGAGGGATTGGAAATGGTAAATGCCACCGTTATTGAGAGACTTTTTACGGCTGATCTGGCTTTCCTTCAGGACATGTACCAGAGGATAAATGATATAGAGCCGCCTGTAATGACGGCAGTATGCCCGGACTGCGGCAAGACTTTTGAGGTGCCGCTAAATTTTACCGGGGAGGGTTGAGGCTCTATCCGAAGGATGAGCTGTACAGGGAAATGTCCTTTATCTCGTATTACTTCCATTGGAGTGAAGATGAGGTCCTGTCCCTGGATCATGTGAGCAGGCGCAGATGGTGCTCAGAGATTTCGGAGATCAATAAGAGTCTTAATCCCTCTAAAAAGAAGAAGGAAAAGAGCATACTCGAAATGAAGCCTGACAGACGCATATAGAGTACATGTTGCATTGGAATAATAAAAAGGATGACCTCGTGAGAATTTAACGGTCGCGAAAGAAGGAGGACCGCATGGCTTCTGATAATATATTAGTCAGCAATAAAGGCTTACATCCTACGATAAATTTCAGATTCATGTTAAGGGTCTGGGGTATTTTTGATGTTCCCTGTAAAAGCATCAGGGCATTTACAAAGCCGAATGAATATGAATTTATTCAGGAGGGCGGATTGAATGACTATGTTCATATCCGCAGGAAACCCATTAGCCAGCCCTTTAAGCTTGTGGTGGAAAGATATGCCGGTACCGACTATATAGATCCGCTTCCAAATGGTGCGGAACTGGTTCTTCCGGTAATCCTTTTTGTATGGAATGACAGGGGGTCGTTAGCCTCCATGTTTTCATTTTCAGGCTGTGTAGTAATGGAGAAGGAGTATGGTGAGCTTTCTGCTGAAAGGTCAGGACTTTTTACTGAAAACATTACTATCGGTTATACGAGTCTGACTCCCATAAATATCCCTGATGGTCTGAATGATGCGGGGGGAAAAGGACCATGGGATTATTCTACTGACGGAAACAAGACCAAGTGGGCTAATACCAGGAATGTTTACCATGGAGATAATTGGGAAGAAAGTGTATTTAAAGAAAAATGGCAATATGATAAGGCTAATCCTACCGGAAATAAGAGAGCTAATAATAATGCGAAGCCCTACCATGACGGTGATTGGACGAATACCGAGCTTAAGGCTAAGTGGGAATATGATGAGAATTTGCCGACAAGGGTTCTGAGGGCACGAACATACCATGCCAGAGGCTTAGGGATTAATCAAAATATAGCCAAATGGGAACCGGATCCTAATGATCCGACCAAGACAACAAGGGCTATGTCTATGGATGTTTATCACAGTTCGGGCTGGCAGGAAACTAACCATGCGGCTAAATGGGAGTATCAGCCTGGTGTGAACCCGCAGAAAAATGTCCGTGCGCTTTCTCGTGAGATATATCATGGAGCAGGTTGGGAAAAGTCAGATAATGCAGCTAAATGGGAATATCAGCCCGGTGTGAACCCGCAGAAAAATGTCCGTGCGCTTTCCCGTGAGATATACCATGGAGCAGGCTGGGAAAAGTCAGATAATGCGTCTAAATGGGATCCTAAGGGTGGCACGAAGAATGAGCGTGCCATGTCTACAGGTATATTTGATTATACTGCAGTTGAGGTGGATCCTAAGCTTAAGGCTAAATGGGAGTATCGGTCTGGCGTCAGTCCGCAGAAAAATGTTCGTGCACTTTCACGTGAGATATACCATGGCGGTGGCTGGTCTGCTGCTGATAATGCAGCTAAGTGGGATCCTAAGAGCGGCGTCAGGAATGAACGCGCTATGTCTACGGGGATGTTTGATTATACTGCAGTGACGACAGATCCCAAGCTTAAGGAAAAATGGGAGTACCAGTCCGGTGTGATTCCACAGAAGAATGTCCGCGCACTTACGCGTGAGGTATATCATGGCGGCGGATGGTCCTCAGCAGATAATGGGGCTAAATGGGATCCGAAGAATGGAACAGCTAACGAACGCGCCATGTCCACAGGAATGTTTGATTATACTGCCAAGACTAATGATGCAAAGCTTAAGGCTAAGTGGGAGTATTCATCAGGTAAGATGCCTCCTGAAAATCTGAGAGCTCTTACCAGAGATGTCGATTATGGAAAGAAAGGCGGCAAGGGCAAGTCTTCCATACAGGCACCTCTTGATCATGGTAATAATAATGCTGTTAAGTCACCCAGAGCGCAGAAGAGACAGATCTTCCATGGCAGCGGCTGGCAGGCAGCTTCTTTCCAGGGAGTATGGAAGTATGACAAGGGTAATCCTTCAAAGGGTTACAGGGGTATGTCAGCAGCTTTCCTTAGCGGTGGTAACTAAGAGGGATAGTTCAGAGGAACAGATTTAAATGCTAACAATAAAGGCACCAATTGAACTGAATTGCAGCCGCAGGATGGTCAGCGATAATGAAAGCTTCGCAGAGCGTCTTCAGGTCCCCTATAAGCTTATGAGCAGCAAGGTTTCAGGTGAGGATCTGCTTCATGTGCTGAATACACCTCCTGAGATCATTTTTGCGGAGGGTGACAATACAAGCATATTCAATAATATAAGCAATACGGGATCTTTTGCCCAGAAGACAGAGATAATAAACCATTTCCTTAATACTGTGCTTTACAATGGCAGTGTGGAGCTTACGTACAAAGACCGGGTATATATTACTGATGTGCTCCTGCGTCTGGGGGTAACGGATGTAAAGACTTTCATGTCTGAGGTGCGTAACGCCAAAACTGACATATACGAAACCCAGGAAAAGATAGGTTATTATCTTTCACAGGCGGACAATTTCCGTATGGTGCTTGAGCAGTACGAGGAGAATATACATAATGAGAGCGGTGAAGAACCTCAGGAAGTATCTTACTCAGACGAGTACCATGAGGCGCTGTATCAGAGCATCTTTAACAGATTAAAGACAGGGGCTGTTTACCGGATAATTAATAATTTCAGGAAGAGCATCTATCCGGCTCAGGTGGAAAAAAATGAGATAACTCTTGCGGCGCAGGATTATACAGCCTCACAGATAATGCTGAATATGCTTCGTGAGAATGCATCAGGCAGTCCTTCACAGCTCATATACAAGAATGAAAACCTTTATGAGGATGAAATCTTTGAAGCCGGAGATGAAGAGAAAGCTCCTGATGTAAAAAATCAGATTACCTCATCAGTACTGTTAGATACAATCAGAAACCTTTATATCAGTCAGTTTGATAAGGTTGAAAGCCAAAACACCCAGTACCTTGATATTACAAATGCTCTGTACCAGACTGCAGGTGATACCGTTAACCGTATACTTATAAAGGCAGATGCGGCAAGGACGGCCAATAATTATATTACTACCAGAGTAAATGCGGTAAATGAGGGTGCGCGCAATATAGAGATAATACAGAGGGAAAATCTGCTTCCTGAAGAAACAGAGGAGGCTGCTGTTACGGAGATTGACCGTGTGGAGCGTGAGCTTAGAAGCCTTACGGAGCGTGAGACTGAAGAAAAGATCTCGCAGCTTAACAGGAGTGAGATCAGGGAGAAGCGTTTACAGCCTGAAAACACAACTGTAAATATAACCAACGAGGCAGAGCCTGTCCCCAGGGTAGTAAAAGAGCGTATTACTCCGGAAGAGGATATTAATCTTCTGCAGCAGCAGCTTACAAAGATAAATGAGCAGAATGTCCTCAGGCAGGATAAGTATGTTGATGTTACGGAGATTGACCGTGTGGAGCGTGAGCTTAGAAGCCTTACGGAGCGTGAGACTGAAGAAAAGATCTCGCAGCTTAACAGGAGTGAGATCAGGGAGAAGCGTTTACAGCCTGAAAACACAACTGTAAATATAACCAACGAGGCAGAGCCTGTCCCCAGGGTAGTAAAAGAGCGTATTACTCCGGAAGAGGATATTAATCTTCTGCAGCAGCAGCTTACAAAGATAAATGAGCAGAATGTCCTCAGGCAGGATAAGTATGTTGAGATAATGAACAATCTCATGAAGCAGGAGAAGGTTAAGGAAAGGGAGCGTATTGATGGTCCTTCGGCTACACGAAGGGAATCGGTAAAGGCACTTTTAGACAGAAATTACAAGCCAGCAGCTGCTGAGGTTAAGCCGGAGATAAAAAAGGATATAAGACAGCAGGCAATAATGGAGGCTCTGCAGTCGGGAAGTGACGAGTATCCTGAAATCATGCAGGTAATCGAGCAGTATGTTCAGGGCAGGGATACGACAAAGCGGGCAGAGGATGAGACAAGGAATGCAATAGCCAAGCTTATGCAGGAGACTCATATTCCGGAGCAGCCCAAGGCAACCGTTCCAATTGAATTTGTAGAGCATCCTGTCAGCGAGATGAGCATCGATAGGACTGAAAAAGAGCTGGGACGCATTACGGGCCGTGCCACCGATGTGCCCGGACGCAGGGTAGATGAAAAAATCTTCAGATCCAATCCTTCTATGGTTCACCGTATTAATGAGACCATAGATGAGGAAGAAATAATCGAGACAATCGGTCAGTTGAAAAAGTCTGTTGAGAACAATACGGTAGTTAAGGAACAGACATTTGAGAACCGGATGGACACCACATCAGTAAGGCAGATCGAGAATGCCAATATGGTCAGTGAGACGGTGCGCAGTGATGTGGAACTGAAGCGTATGATAGAACAGAGTGTAAGACAGCAGATGAATACAATTTCGGAGACAGTGGTATCCAAGCTGGAAAACAGGATGCAGTTAGAAAAGAGCAGACGTGGATTATAAAGGATAAAAAGTTATGGAAAGAGCGTTACTTTGTGTTCCTAAATTTTCATATTTTGCCGAGCAATACAGTTCAGTATCAGAAAAGGATGCAAGGGCAGCTGCTACAAAAACGGCGGCAGAGGAGCTTCGGGAGCTGGAGGAGGAATTAAGAGACGGTGCCAACGAGTATCTCACCGGAATGAGTAAGCTGGATGAGGATTTCAGCGATGTTTTAAGCGGTATAGATCCTTCAAAGGATGCGGTGGCAAAAGCAAATTCGTTTTCACGAAAAGCTGCCATGATGGCTGCAAGGAATCATTTTTCCATATTGGAGGTTCAGTATAATCCTAAGACACTGTCCTTCAGCTCTGCCAGTGGTAAACAGGTGGATACTGAGGCATCCGGAATGGGAGCGGGAGCAACCACAAACCTGAGACAGAATAAAGTTGTTACAAATGTTGTTATGAGCTGTGATCTTATATTCGACGATATGTCGATTAATGATGCATTTACGGAGCAGACATTTACGGACAATCCCATAAACAGTATAGCCCAGAAGGCAGCCAATGGAATGAGCAAGAGCCTTTTGCCGGGAATGGAGGAAAATACTCTGGATAAATACCATTCAGTACAGAAATATCTGGATGGTCTGCTGGCTCTTCTTGTAAGTCCCTTTTCCAGCCAGGTGATGTTTTACTGGTCGGGGATGTGTTTCAGAGGGCAGTTGGTTAATGTAAGCGGTTCTTATACCATGTTCAACCCTGCAGGTGAGCCGGTAAGGGCTACTGCAAATATCAGGATCAGACAGCGTGACAGCATTCCGGGTTCCGATGATCAGTGGAATGCGGCTTTTGCAAAAGTATTTAAAGAAGATAAAGATACCGGACTTACAAACAAGTTATCAGAATTAACCAACAACAAACTGATCAACCTTAGATTATAAAAGAGGTACAGTATGGATTTTGCAGATAGTGTCAGAGCTGATATGGGGCTTATACAGAAAGCTAAGATAATTGTGCTGTATGGGGCTCCTGACAAACAGGCTAATATAGAAGAACAGCCGGCAATCGGCGGGCTTCCCATGGGCAAGGGGAGTCTGATTGGTAAAAATAATGCCATTAAGAAAATGGCTTTTACCGTCCAGTTTAACCCTTCAACACTGAAGTTCAGTGGTATGGGCGGTGATCTGGTAAATAAGATGTCCTTTGGCGGCGAAGTAAAGAAAGAAGGGGAAATGGCTGCGTCAGTTTCCTATGAAGAGGTTAAACCTCGTATAACCATGAGGGTGCGCCTCATATTTGATGAGGTCACCTGGGCTGATATGGACTATGGTATGGCTACCAAGTCGCAGGCTCTCGTGGCAGCAACCGCCGGATCAGCGGCTACGAGTGGCAGCATTGGCGTAAGTACAGCTCAGATAGCTGCGGTTAGTGCTATGGATGCGTTTGAATTAGGTGCTAAAAAAACAATCCGTGCAACCACGGGGGTTCATAAGGTAAGGGAAAGGACTGAAGCTTTCCTGGCACTCTGCAGACGCGATGCAACAAATACTGTCGAGTTTGCCTGGGGACATATGTTATACAGAGGTGTCATAAGTAATACATCAGCAGAGTATACCATGTTTACATCAGGCGGTGAGCCTCTCAGATCCAGTGTGGATTTCGAGATGGTACTGTTGGATGACGAGGTTGATGCGACCAGCATGGGCAGATGGGAAAAGGCATATCAGCTGCTGTTTGAGGATTCAGGTACCGCAACGGGCATAATGCAGAGCGTGGGCGAATCAATATTCAGTATGTAAGGATCAGAATTATGTTGGATTTTGACTCATTAAAAAAGACATATGGAAATTTCAGCCGACCGGTTTCAGTCATCAAGGTGGATGGCAAGGACATATCAAAGGACAAGCTGGGATTTGCCATATCCGATATACAGGTGGAACTGACCAGTGGATTTGAGGCTTCCGTAGCATCCTTTTCACTGTACAATACTTTCGACAGGGATCTTACCGGTTTTATCACCGAGGATGTGCAGAAATATATAACCCTGGGATCAACCGTGCAGATATTTATGGGGTATGGCACTTCGGCAAGGGAAGTGTTTTACGGGATAATAATGAGGGTTAATTTTAACTATCACCAGATGGATGCTCCATGTATTATTGTTACTGCAATGGATGTCAAGGGAGCTATGATGGCCAATTGTTCATTTAAGCAGTTCACCGGTGATATGAAATACTCTCTGGCTGTTAAGAAAATCTTAGAGCAGCCATTTTACGAAAGTTATTTAAACGGCGGCTTAAAAATTACCGAAACCCCTGAAAACACAGACGAAAATCCTTCTGCTTATACTTTGGAGATGAATTGTGAAAGTGATTATGAGTTTGTGGTAAAGGCGGCTAAAAAGTTTAATTATGAGTTTTATACAATAGGTGGAACTGTTTATTTCAGAAAGGCCAAGGAAAATAAAAACCCCCTGATCGCAATCTCGCCGGAAACCCTATTGCAGAGCTTTGATGTGACATATGACATCAGCGGACTTGTGGGTTCCGTGGAAGTAAGAAATGAAAATCCGGGTGAGGCCAAGCCTTTTGCATCAACTTCCAAGATGAACAATAAGATATCACAGAAGTCCAAGGCAAAGAAGATTATAAGCAGTCAGAAGAAGGTTTATATAGATCCTACAGCTGATAATAAGACTACGGCTCAGTACAGATCAGAATACCTGGCAGAGAGGGTGGCATACAGGTTCGGGTCGTTAAAGGCTGAGATGGTAGGACTCCCGGAGATCATCCCAGGCTGTTTTATAGAGCTTTCATCCCTGGGGACCACTGTTTCCAACCAGTTCTATCTGACCAGGGTAAGACACACTCAGATGGGTGAAACAGGAAAGTTCAGGACTGTATTGGAAGGCAGAAGCGCAACGATAAAGTGATTTAAGGCAGTGCAGGAGTCATGTAAGGTTGCTGCAATAGATAAAGTATAATTAAAAAAGGAATTGTCAGAGGAAATAGCATGGAATTATTCGACATCATAAGCGATATATCTGCGGCAGAAACCCAGAAGACAGAGACAGGTGATAACCGCATATTCGGTGTGCTTTTGGGCACCGTGCAGAATAAGTATGATGCAAAGATGCCTGGCAGGGTCTGCGTAAATGTGACTACCAAGGATCAGGAACAGGACCAGATGCTTATGTGGGTAAGGGTGGCACAGCCTTCATCAGGCAATAAGTGGGGGCACTATTTCCTTCCCGAAGTTGGAGACCAGGTGCTTCTTGCTTTTGAGCAGGGAAATATCGAACGCCCCTACATAATAGGATGTGTGCCAAAATATGATAAGGATCAGTTTTTAAAAAGTGTGGTAGACGAGAATAATAAGACAAAGGCTATCACAACAAAACACGGTTCTACCATAACATTTACTGATGACAATGAAACTGAGGACGGCACTAAGGATAAGATAAAAATAGAAACCGCCGCAAATGCTCATATTGTGGAGCTTGACAATGACAAGGGGCTTATAACCATTGCAGATAAGGACAAAAAGAATTCCATTGTCATAAAGACTGCTGATGACAACGGAAATATTTCAATTCAGACAGAAAAGAAACTTACCATAAAGGTAGGTAACAGCATAGAGCTTACTATGAATGACAGCAGTGGCACGGTAAATCTCAAGTGTACCAAGTTTGTGGTTGATTCTTCGGGAACAGGAGCCAAGGTAGAGCTTAAGACCAGCGGTGAGTTCTCTGCATCAGGAAGGACCTTCAAGGGCTCAGGATCCGCAAGTACTACGGTTGGAGACGGTGCATCGTCCACTACAGTCACCGGCTCAATGATAAAGATTAAGTAAGCATAGTAAAGAGGTTTGGAAAAATGGCAGAAAAAAAAGACAAAAGTTTTCTCGGAACCGGAACAGCATATCCTGTCAGCATAGATCCTACGACAGGGCGCTTTAAAATGTCTTCATATGAGGACAGTGTCCGTGAGTCCGTATATATAATACTTATGACGCAGCAGATGGAGAGGATCGCCAGACCTGATTTTGGCAGCAACATAATGAATTATGTCTTTATGGATGTGAATGTGACAAACATAAACATTATGGAGGATGATCTGAAAAGGCAGATAACAAGCCAGGAACCCCGCATATCCGATGTCGATATTTCAACAGAGTATCAGGAACTTGAGGGGCGTCTGATAATAAGTATCAGCTATGTTGTTACCGAAACAAATACCAGGGATAATCTCGTATTTCCTTTCTACCTGAATACGGATAAGAATGATGTA
>CAMOJK010000021.1 GCA_946616835.1 uncultured Lachnospiraceae bacterium | reverse complement strand
CACCCTGCCCTGTGAAGCCCGGACTTTCCTCACGCATCTGCGTGCGATCATCCGCTCCGCTCGAAAATGAATTATAACATACCCTTCAGACATTAGCTATATCAGTTTTTCCTTTCTCTTGCATGATTCTGAAAAAAATGTTATTATTCAGCTTGAATTAAAAATTGGTTGTTTGTAGAACATTTGTGGTGTTTCAAAAGCATATCATTATTTTTCCAAAGAATACTTTTGCATACATAAAAATATATTAAGTAATATATTTAGAAATAGACAAGCTTTATAAAACATGTAATTGCGGATAACGCTGCTGTGATCGTGGCGGAGGATGCGGAAGAAAATATCATGTCGGAGGTAAAACATGGTAAATATGAGAGAAAGATATGAGTCCATCGGACTGACAGATCTTCGCGAAATAGCAAAGAAACGTAAGATCAAGGGCGCGGCGTCCATGAAAAAGGCTGATCTTGTGGAGGCAATGCTCATAAAGGATCGTGAAGATGAGAGGGAAAAAGCAGAGGAAGCAAAAGCTGCAAGAGCTGAAAGTGCTAAGCAGGATGTTTCCCCAAAGGCAAAAAATGAAGGCGGAAAGCCTGAGGCTAAGCCTATTCCCCGTCAGGTCAATGAAAAGGAAGAACTTTCAGAGGAGGCTCTTAAGGAGCTGGACAGCGGAGTAATGGTACGCGGTATTCTGGAGGTTATGCCGGATGGATTCGGATTTATCAGAAGTGACAATTACCTGCCGGGAGATGCGGATATCTATGTGGCGCCCAGTCAGATCAGGCGTTTCTCGCTTAAGACCGGTGATATTGTATCCGGTAATACAAGGGTAAAGACCCAGAATGAAAAATTCCAGGCTCTTCTCTATGTAAGCCGTGTAAACGATCTTATGCCCGATACAACGGCTGCACGATACAATTTCGAAAATATGACTCCTATATTCCCGAATGAGAAGATCAAGCTGGAATACCCGGGAGCGCCTGTGTCAATGAGGATAATGGACCTGATCAGCCCCATAGGTAAGGGACAGAGAGGCCTGATCGTATCCCAGCCAAAGGCTGGTAAGACCACACTTCTTAAGGATGTGGCAAAGTCAATAAAGATAAATAACCCCGAGATACATATGATAATCCTTCTTATAGATGAGCGTCCTGAGGAAGTTACGGATATGAAGGAAACTGTAGGCGGGCCGGATGTTGAGGTTATCTATTCTACTTTTGATGAGACAGCTGAGCATCATAAGAGAGTGGCTGAAATGGTTATCGAGAGGGCAAGGCGTCTTGTAGAATATAAGAAGGATGTTGTAATTCTTTTAGACTCAATAACCAGACTTACAAGAGCTTACAACCAGGTGGTTCCACCCAGTGGACGTACTCTGTCAGGTGGTCTTGATCCTGCAGCTCTTCACCCTCCCAAGCGCTTCTTCGGTGCGGCAAGAAATATGCGTGAAGGCGGAAGCCTTACCATACTTGCAACTGCATTGGTGGAGACCGGAAGCAAGATGGATGATGTGGTTTATGAGGAATTCAAAGGAACCGGTAATATGGAAATAGTCCTTAACAGAAAGCTTTCCGAGAGAAGGATATTCCCTGCTATCGATATTCCGAAGTCCAGCACGAGACGCGAGGATCTGCTCCTTACCGAAGAGGAACTGACAGCTATCACTACCGTACGGCGTGCTGTTAACGGATCACATCCGGACGAGATAGTTGATAAGGTGATCGATATGTTCTCCAAGACTACCAGTAACCGTGAGCTGGTTGGACAGATACAGAAAACGAGGTTTTATTGATAATGAGCGGAACAATGACATATGAAAATGATGAAAATGTTGACCTGGAGGCCATAGAAAAAGATGCTGCAGAGGTAATGAACCAGGTTTGCGAGATGTCCGGGATAGGGGCCGGCAGCGTGGTTGTGATAGGCTGCTCTTCCAGCGAGGTTGTGGGTGAGCGTGTAGGGACACACTCCAGTATGGATGTGGCAGGAGCTCTGTACAAAGGTATAAAACCTGTAGCTGATAAATACGGAGTGGTAATAGCCGCACAGTGCTGTGAGCATCTTAACCGTGCGATCGTAATGGAAAAGGATGTGGCGGACAGATTGGGACTTGAAGAGGTAAATGTCGTACCGCAGCCTAAGGCAGGCGGATCTTTCGGCACCACTGTTTATAAAAACTGCAAATCACCGGTGGTGGTAGAAAGCCTTATGCAGAAGGCTGACGCAGGCATGGATATCGGCGGAGTGATGGTAGGCATGCACATAAAACCTGTGGTAGTACCTCTTAAGATCACAAAGCGTAATATCGGTTCAGCTATTGTCATAGCGGCAAGAAGGCGCCCAAAATATGTTGGTGGAGCGAGAGCAGTTTATAATGAGGCTCTTGAGTGAATTTCGGGATTGCCATTAAGAAGCAGATATTTCAGTGAAAAAGAGAGTTGGATAAAGCAGATATTCCTAAAATAAAATACATTGAAGGACGGGAACGGACTACTGAGCTGGTTTGTATTCCGGGCAAAGCACCGTTCATAAGGTTTATTCCCTTTTCAAATAAAACGAAATCAGAAGCAGAAAACACAGGCCTTACTATTGAGAGCGGGGCCTGTGATTTTGTGATGCATGGCTTCTCCACAAGACTCGGTGGTGTTTCCGAGGGGATTTTCTCAAGTATGAATTTTGCGTCTGGCAGAGGTGATGCACCGGAAAATATACTTGAGAATTTCATGATCATGGGTGATGCGTTGGGCGTTTCTCCTGAATCTATGGTTTATGCAAAGCAGACGCATACAATCAATGTCCTGCCTGTAAATGAATATCATAAAGGTATGGGAGTTACGAGGAATCGTGACTTTAATGATATTGATGCACTTGTTACCGATACTCCGGGTGTCTGCCTTGTGGCAGGGTTTGCTGACTGCATTCCTGTTTTTTTTATTGACACGAAAAGAAAAGCTATCGGTCTGGCTCATTCCGGTTGGCGCGGAACTGTTAATGATATCGTATATGAAACGGTAAAAAAGATGTCGGAGCTTTTCGGAACGGATCCTGTGGATATCAGGGCTTTTGTGGGACCGGGAATCTGTGCAGAACATTATGAAGTCGGAAATGATGTGGCTGATGAGTTTAAAAATAAATACCCTGATGCTGAAAAGAAAGGAATATTACGAAAGAAGGAGCACACCGGTGAGTACACCGAAAATATGTGCGCCGGATCACCCGGGGAGAAATATTATCTGGATCTTACACTTGCCTGCAGGGATAATCTTATAAATTCAGGTGTTCCCGGAGATAATGTGTTTTTAAGTGATATATGTACCTGCTGTAATCCGTGGCTTATGCACTCCCACAGATTTACAAAAGGACAGCGGGGCGGCATGTGCGGCTTCATTATGATCAAGTGAATTATGTCTGAAACTACTGTCAGTAAAAATAATCGTATTTACTTTTTGGACTATGCCAGGGTATCAGCCTGTGTATTGGTACTTCTGGTTCATGTATCTGCTGTATGGCTTGACAAAGAGCCTGTCGGATCGGCGGGAGCTTTTTTTGTTCTTTCCTGCAACATACTTGCATTCACGGGAGTTACCGTATATGTAATGATATCCGGGGCACTTGCGCTTTCTCAGGAACATAACTCTTATGTGCGTATTTATATTCTAAAGAGTCTTCGACTGTTAGGCCTATGGCTGTTATGGAAAATCATGTACAGACTGATCGATATTATCAAGCTGAAGACAGCAGGGGAAATAATAGATTGGAAGGAGGACTTCTTCATACAGTTGATCACTAAGCCGGGCCATTATCATTTATGGTTCCTTACTATGCTTGCATTTGTATATCTTATGGTCCCTCTTATAAAAAAAGGCTGTGAAAAGAAGGAAAATTGTATTTTATATCTTGTGATTTTTTCGTTGTTAGCCGTATTGTTTCCGACGCTGTTTTTGTTTGAGTTCCCTTTCAGATACCTTTTAGAAGAATTTTACGGTATATTTGATTTTGGATATTTTGCAGGTTACCTTGGCTATTTTATATTGGGATACTTCCTTTTAAAGCATACTGACAGAGAAAAGAAGACTGTAGTGGTGGTTATGCTCTGGCTGGCTGCAATTGCTTTTTTTGTCATAGCGTGTGTAACCGGCAACATAAGAAGTATTTCTGAGGGAGCACCATGTCTTCTGTTTTCAACCCCCTTTTCACTACACTGCATATTTTTGTCCATGGCCGGGTTTGTTTTGGTTAAAAGGTTGGATAAAGGTTCCCAAAAGGATGATAAAAAACACGCGATTCTGGTACAGTTGTCGGCAGCAACTCTTGGAGTTTATCTGATTCATCCATTTATTCTGGATATGATGATCCAGGCCGGTTTTTTTTCAGCATTCGAAAATGTGTGGACAGGTCTTCCGCTTATGCTGCTTCTCCTTATGCTGCTTTCTTTCATCGCAGCTCTTCTGATGCACAGGATACCTTTGATCAATAAGATACTATAAGTGTACTGATACACTGATTGCATTATAGAATAATTTACTGGCCCCTTCCAATCAAACCGAGTGATCATGAAATTTACATAAAAGTGCATTGTCCGGAAAGAAGCAGGAATGATCGAATGGGCTAAAAGTGGCGGATATCACAGGACTGTGGTAAAATACTACGGATTTTATCTGGAAAGGTCAGGCGGAGGTTTTCAAAATGTATAAAAAACTGCTCAGCCATGTAAAAGAGTATAAAGCGGCATCAATTGCAACTCCGGTCTGGATGATCTTCGAAGTGATCTTTGAGGTGTTAATACCTATGTGTATGGCCTCCATCGTTGATCAGGGCGTGAAGGAAAATAATATGCAGCATATTTATGTCATGGGCGGCATAATGGTAGTGCTGGCGGTAATGGCGTGGTTTTCGGGATTTATGGGAGGCATATATGGAGCCAAGGCTTCTACCGGATTTGCCAGGAATATAAGGAAAGCCATGTTCGAAAGGATTCAGACATATTCCTTTTCCAATATAGATAAGTTTTCCACGGCAGGTCTTGTTACAAGACTTACAACAGATGTTACCAATGTGCAGAATGCGTATCAGATGCTGCTTCGCATGTGCTTCAGGGCGCCGTTTTCGATGCTGTTTGCAATGATAGCGGCATTCATCATCGAGCCGAAGATCGCGAGTGTTTATCTTATTGCCGTATTTGCATTAAGCATTGTGATCGTTTCCCTTGCACGGGCAGCCATGAAGTGCTTCAGGGAGGTTTTTAAAAAGTATGATGACTTAAATGCGGCTGTTCAGGAAAATGTAAGTGCTATAAGGGTCGTCAAAGCATATGTAAGAGAAGAATATGAAACAGACAGGCTTAGAAAGGCAGCACAGAATATTTACGGACTGTTTGTAAAGGCCGAGGGCAGAGTGGTTATGGTTGCACCGGTAATGCAGTTTACGGTATATACCTGCATTCTTACAATAAGCTGGATCGGTGCGCATATGATAGTGGCTAAGCAGCTGGAGACGGGAGAACTAATGAGCCTGCTCACATATTGTATGTATATACTTATGAGCCTTATGATGATGTCATTTGTATTTGTAATGGTATCAATGTCTGCTGCAAGTGTGGAGCGTATAGCGGAGGTCTTAAGTGAGGAATCCGATATAAAGGAGCCTGAAACACCCGTGACGGAAGTAAAGGATGGGCGCATTGAATTCTGCAATGTGGATTTTTCATATGGCAAAAGCGGCAGCGGAGTACCTGTATTAAAGGATGTGAACTTGTCGATCAACAGCGGTGAAGTGATAGGCATCATAGGTGCAACCGGTTCAGCCAAATCATCTCTGGTATCACTGATCAGCAGGCTTTATGATGTGTCAGATGGCAGCGTGAAGGTAGGTGGAAGGGATGTGCGGGAGTATTCCCTGGAGTCACTTCGGGACCAGGTGGCGGTAGTGCTTCAGAAGAATGTTATATTCTCAGGGACAATACTTGAAAACCTGCGCTGGGGAAATCCGGAAGCTACGGATGAAGCGTGTAAGGCAGCCTGCAGGCTCGCCTGTGCAGATGAATTCATAGAGAATTTCCCGGATAAGTATGAGACCAGAATAGAGCAGGGCGGTACAAATGTATCCGGGGGACAGAAGCAGAGACTGTGTATAGCAAGGGCGCTCCTTAAGAAGCCAAAGATACTTATACTTGATGATTCCACATCTGCTGTTGATACAGCGACGGATGCGAAGATAAGGAAAGCTTTCAGGGAGGAAATTCCTGGAACAACAAAGATCATAATCGCACAGCGCGTTTCGAGCGTGATGGATGCGGACAGGATAATAGTCATGGATGAGGGCAGGGTGAGTGCTTTCGGAACACATGAAGAACTGCTTGCGGACAGCAGGATATACAGGGAAGTATATGAATCACAGACCGGCGGAAACGGCGACTTTGACGAGCAGGGTGACAGGTAATGGCAGAACAGAAGGTTAAAGAGATAAAAATGGGACGTGGGCGCAATATGGGGCCCAGACCGAAGCTCAAGGATCCGGGAAAGATATTTGGCAGGGTGATGGTAAGAGTGCTGTCGAAATATCCGGTTCAGTTTATAGTGGCGGTATCGTGCATAATAATCACGATCATGTGCTCTATAAAAGGAACATTTTTCCTGCAATCCCTGATAGATGATCATATTGAGCCGCTTATGAAGGCCGAGAACCCGGATTTTTCGGGACTTTTTCATGCCATACTTGTAATGGCCGGAATATATGCTATAGGAATAATAGCGGTTTTTGTTCAGAATAAGCTTATGATCTATATTTCCCAGGGAACGCTTCGTGACCTGAGAATAGAGCTTTTTTCAAAAATGGAAAAGCTTCCCATATCCTATTTTGATACACATTCCCATGGCGATATCATGTCTGTGTATACGAATGATATAGATACTTTAAGACAGATGATAAGCCAGAGCCTGCCTCAGCTTCTGAACTCGGGAATTACTATCGTGAGCACATTTATCAGTATGATCGTGTTAAGCCCCGTATTGACCTGTGTGAGCCTTATCATGGTAGCGGTACAGATATTTGTGACCGGAAAGGTTGCAGGAGGCAGCAGCAGATACTTTATAGAACAGCAAAAGCAGCTCGGAAGCCTTAATGGATTTATTGAGGAAATGATGGAAGGCCAGAAAGTCGTTAAGGTCTTTAACCGCGAGAAGATAAATGTGGAAAGATTTAACGAGCTTAATGACTCTCTGTATGAAAGTGCAAAAAAAGCCAACCAGTACGTTAATGTACTGGGCCCCATAAACGCCCAGCTTGGGAATCTGAGTTATGTACTGTGTGCAGTGGCCGGAGGCATACTTGTATTCAACCATGGCACGGGATTTCTTGCACTTACCATAGGAGACCTGGCAAGCTTTCTTACGTTTAACAAGAGCATCAACATGCCGATAAACCAGATAAGCCAGCAGTTCAATGCGATAGTCATGGGACTTGCAGGTGCCGAAAGGATATTCAGGGTTTTGGACGAGATCCCGGAGACGGATGAGGGATATGTGACTCTTGTGAATGTAAAAAGAAATCCTGACTTTAAGGGTGTGGAAACCAATACGGAAAGGGCAGATGAAAATGCGGCTCCCCTGATAGCATCGGAGGGCGAGTGGCTTGAAACTGAGGAAAAAACGGGTATATGGGCCTGGAAGCATTTCCATAAGGCTGACGGAACCACCTCATATGTTAAGCTTACCGGCGATGTGGTATTTGATGGAGTGGATTTTGGCTATGTACCGGAAAAGACCGTGCTCCATGACATAAAGCTTTATGCAAAGCCCGGACAGAAGATCGCACTGGTAGGTACCACAGGTGCAGGAAAGACTACCATCACGAATCTCTTAAACCGTTTTTATGATATACAGGATGGAAAGATAAGATATGATGGAATAAACATAAATAAGATAAAGAAAGACGACCTGAGGCATTCTCTGGGGATAGTCCTTCAGGATGTACATCTTTTCAGCGGTACAATAAGGGAGAATATCCGTTACGGAAAGCTGGATGCAACTGATGCGGAAGTGGAGGCAGCGGCAAAGCTTGCCAATGCAGATGGTTTTATAAGAAGGCTGCCTGATGGATATGATACGGTGATAAAGAGTGACGGCGGAAGCTTAAGCCAGGGGCAGAGACAGCTCATAGCCATAGCCCGTACTGCAATTGCGGATCCACCCGTACTGATACTTGATGAAGCTACAAGCTCTATTGACACCCGAACCGAAAAGCTGGTACAGGCCGGGATGGATGGACTGATGAAAGGCCGGACGACATTCGTTATTGCCCACAGGCTCTCCACGGTTCGTAATTCGGATTGTATTATGGTGCTTGACGGCGGGCGTATCATAGAAAGAGGAACACATGATGAGCTGATTAAGGAAAAGGGCAGATATTATACGCTATATACGGGCATAAAGAGTGAAGCTGCAGGAGCATAAGTATTAAACTAAATTAACAGGCAATAATTAATGCCGCTTATTATAAAAAGCGGCAGAAGAAAACATAAAGTGACCAATAAACTACAGGAGAGTATCAGCATGAAAAAAGTATTCATAGACGGCAGTGCAGGCACAACGGGACTTCGTATCAACGAAAGATTTAAGGATCGTGACGATATCGAGATCATGCATATTGACGAGGCAAAGCGTAAGGATCCCGAAGAGATAAAGAAGTTTATAAATGAATCAGACTTTACCTTTCTCTGTCTTCCGGATGATGCGGCAAGGGAAGCTGTAAGCTATGTCGAAAATGATGATACGGTCATCATAGACACTTCAACTGCTCACAGGACACTTGATGACTGGGCATACGGTTTTCCGGAGCTCTCCGGGAAATTTGAGGAAAAGATAAGATCGAGTAAGAGGATCGCTGTTCCGGGGTGCTATGCGTCCGGTTTCATCGCTCTCGCATATCCTCTTGTAAGCGGAGGACTTATACCTGCAGATTATCCGGCAGCTGTTTTTGCCGTATCCGGGTATAGTGGAGGCGGGAAAAAGCTTATCGAAGCTTATGAAGAAGATGGCAGGGATGCGAAGTTTGATTCCGCAAGGATGTATGCCTGGGGGCAGGCTCACAAGCATCTTAAGGAAATGAAAAAGATAAGCGGGCTTGAAAGAGAGCCTATCTTTGCGCCTCTCACAACAAACTATCATAGCGGAATGATCGTACAGTTCCCCATATACGGATACCTGATGAACAAACAGATGACGCCTTCTGCGCTGCGGGATTATTATGCGGACTTTTATGCGGGAAAGAAATTTATGAAGGTGATGCCTTTCGGTGCGGATGTGGATGCAGGAGGCGCGATTTTCTCCGATGCCTGTGCCGGCTGGGACGGAATGGAGATATTTGTGAGCGGCAATTCGGACAGGCTTATGATAGCATCGCGTTTTGATAATCTCGGTAAAGGTGCTTCGGGCGCAGCAATAGAATGCATGAACATTTCCATGGGTGCAGATCCGGCAAAAGGACTTAATCTGTAAGCAGAAAACTATGCCTAAAACTGAAGGTGTAATTCAGAGGCATAATTCAGTCTGTAAAATTGTCTATAAAAAAAAGCAAAACTGTGGTAAAATAACAAAATCCGAGGTGAGTGGTCACCCGGAAGAGACAGGTTATGCGGGAGTAACGGCGATGTTTGGGAAAATGCTTGAGTTAAAGAAAAAGATTAAGAATATTATAATGATGATCATGGCGGCTGCTATGACAGGACTTATGACTGCAATGCCCGTGATGGCAGCGGCAGAGGATGGGGCACCCCAGGGCGAGGAACAGACCATAATGCTTCTGCTTATAATGGGTGGCGTGCTCATAGTCATACTGGCGGTTGTATTGTCGGTGGTTTCAACAGTTGTAAGCTCCATAGCCTCTGTGGTGGATGATGATTCCGCAGAGTAAGCAATAAAAGATTGTATTATGAAGGGGGGCTGCAATGCAGTCCCCTTTTTTGCTCAGGACATTATTTATGGATCATTGATCACGGTTCAGAACAGACTTTTTAAGATGACATTAAAGGAAAAGGACAGATGGCAGACGCTAAAAGGCAGAAAAGCAGGCAGGCTGAGGTAAAAGTTAAATTAAAGGAACCTTCCATGTACAATGTAGTCATGCTCAATGATGATGTTACGACCATGGATTTTGTTGTGGAAGTGTTAAAAGAAATCTTTAACAAGGATTCGGAAACGGCAGTAGCACTTATGCTCAAGGTGCATCACGAGGGTGAGGCAGTAGTGGGAAAATACACATATGATATAGCTTCTACCAAGAGACGGTTAGCTATAGAGAAGGCAAGGACTGCTGGCTTTCCTTTCCAGCTTAGACTGGATGAGGCCTGACGGAGGACAGAAATATATGATATTTGATAAACATACGGATATAACAGTAAAAAAGGCAATAAAGCTTGCCATCACCTGCGGGAGTGAATATGTGACCCCGGAACATGTTCTGGCGGCTGCAACAGAGGATTCCATATTTGCAAGGGCAATGAAAATGTGCGGTGGAAATATAAATAATTTCCGGGATAATCTGATGGAATTTATCACGGATATCCTGCCTAAGCGGACAGATCTTGAAGATACAGATATGGAGAATCGCATATCTGATGCCATGGCTTCCACTATTGAGATTGCGGCTGAGACGGCTCTTAAGAATGGGAGCGATAATATCTACCTGTATCACATCATATGGGGGATTATGAACCAGCGTGACAGTTTTGCACTCTTTTATCTTGAAAACGAGGTAGGGGATGCAGGGGATTTCAATTCAGCAGTTCATCTGCTGTATGAAGGAGAAGATGGCGAGGCTAAGGACAAAACGCTGGGGGAACCGGAAGACTTTATAAAAGAATACGCAGATGTGCTTAATGAAAGCGCTTCTGTTTCCCGTCCTCTTATAGGAAGGGACAAAGAAATCGATCGTATGATCCGTGTACTCCTCCGAAGGGATAAGAATAATCCACTTTTAGTGGGTGAATCAGGTGTGGGCAAAACTGCCATTGTGAACGGTTTTGCTGCCCGAATCAATGAGGGAAATGTGCCGGATCCTCTTAAGAATGTAAAGATATACAGGCTGGATCTGTCAAACCTCCTTGCAGGAACCCAGTACAGAGGTGAATTTGAGATGCGCTTCAAGGAAGTCATGGACGCATTCAGTAAAATAGAAGATTGCATTGTCTTTATTGATGAGATACATAATATCGTAGGTGCAGGTGCCATGGGGAGCGGATCCATGGACGCATCAAACATGCTGAAGCCCTATCTTGAGGAGGGCGCAATACGGTTTATAGGAGTTACTACATATGACGAGTACAAAAAGTATTTCATAAAAAACACTACACTTGTAAGAAGATTCCAGAATATTGATGTAAAGGAACCTGATGAGGATGAGGCTGTAAAGATACTTGAGGGCTTAAAGCCCGGATTTGAAAAATACCATGGGGTGAAATATGCAAAGGATGTGATCCCTCATGCAGTACACCTGAGTAAAGAGTTTATCGGTAGCAGATACCTTCCGGATAAGGCTATCGACTTGATAGATGAGGCAGGTGCATACAGGCAGATGCATCCTATAGCTGATAAGAAAAAGCAGACGGTCGGTAAGGATGTGATAGAGACCGTTCTTTCCGAAATCGGGAATATTCCTAAGGCTACCGCAGAGCAGTCGGAGGTGGTCAGATTAAAGGATCTGTATGAAAGATTATCGAGTCAGATATTCGGTCAGGATGAGGCGATACATAAGATAGTGGATGCCATACTTATGAGCAGGGCAGGACTTTTAGCTGACAATAAGCCCATAGCATCATTCCTTTTTGTGGGACCTACGGGAGTGGGCAAGACAGAGGTGGCAAAGGTACTTGCTGCTGAGCTGGGCATCGGCTTTGTCCGTTTTGATATGAGTGAGTATATGGAAAAACATACAGTATCCAAGCTTATCGGCAGCCCTGCCGGATATGTGGGATACGAAGAAGGCGGTCTTCTTACGGATGCTATCAGGAAGACACCTCACTGTGTACTGCTCTTAGATGAAATAGAAAAAGCCCATACCGACATATACAATGTGTTGCTGCAGGTCATGGACTATGCATCACTTACTGATAATAAGGGACTTAAGGCTGATTTCAAGAATGTGATAATAATCATGACTTCCAATGCCGGAGCTAGGCTCATAGGCAAGCAGTCCATTGGTTTCGGCGCTGCGGCATTTAATGACAGCATAATGATGGAGGAAGTAAAGAGGGTATTTTCACCGGAGTTTCGCAACCGCCTGAGTGCCATTGTTTCCTTTAACCATATGAGCGACAGGATGGCTGAGCAGATTACGGACAAGAAGCTTAATGAGCTGACTAAAAAGCTTAATGCGAAGAATATCGAGGTATCAGTGGATAAGAATGCCCTTAGCTATATCCGGAAAAAGGGCATTACCAGGGAGTATGGTGCGAGGGAGATAGAGCGTGTGATAGATTCACAGATAAAACCTCTCTTTGTATCCGAGATACTTTTTGGGAAACTGAAAAAAGGCGGCAATGCAACGATAACCGTAAAAAGGGGACAACCCGTAAAGGGATCCGGCAGGTCTGCGGGACGGAGCGATATTAAGGATGAAACTCCTGCGCTTATAGTTAAACCGGGGCGCAGAACGGCAAAAAAAACGGAGGAGTGACGTGAGATTTATTTCCTGGAATGTAAACGGATTAAGAGCCTGTGTAGGCAAGAACTTCATGGAGTACTTTAACGAAGCGGACGCAGATATATTCTGTGTCCAGGAGACTAAGATGCAGGAGGGACAGCTTACCCTGGATACTAAAGGGTACAGCCAGTATTGGAACTATGCTGAAAAGAAGGGGTACTCCGGGACTGCAGTATTCACTAAGAAAGAGCCGTTGAGCGTAAACTACGGCATAGGCGTGGAGGAACACGATCATGAGGGGCGTGTGATCACACTTGAGTTTGAAAATTTTTATTTTATAACGGTGTATGTCCCGAATTCGCAGGATGGGCTGAAAAGGCTGGACTATCGAATGCGATGGGAAGACGCTTTTTTAAGCTATATTAAGGAGCTGGATAAGAAGAAGCCTGTTATTTACTGTGGCGACCTGAATGTGGCACATGAGGAGATAGATTTAAAGAATCCCTCCACCAATCATATGAACGCAGGCTTTTCCGATGAGGAGAGAGGCAAGTTTTCTGATGTGCTGGCAGCAGGTTTCGTGGATTCATTCAGGTTCCTGTATCCCGATACTGTGGGTGCATATTCCTGGTGGTCTTACAGAATGAAAGCAAGGGAACGGAATGCCGGATGGCGTATTGATTATTTTGTGGTATCCGAGAAGCTTAGGTCAGCCATAAAGGATGCGAAAATCCACAGTGAGGTAATGGGGTCTGATCACTGCCCGGTGGAGCTTGAGATAGATTTGTAAATTAAAGTATGCTAAAATAGGTAGGTTAGAAATGACTATCCTGAATTGAATAATAATGCTGCATAGGATAGAAATATAAAAAAGATAATCATGGGAGGAACTGCAATGCAGGATAAGGGGAAATATTACATTACAACAGCTATAGCTTATGCATCAGGAAAGCCTCATATTGGGAACACATATGAGATAGTGCTTGCCGATGCAATCGCACGGTATAAGAGAAAAGACGGATATGATGTGTGGTTCCAGACCGGTACTGATGAGCATGGACAGAAGATTGAGGAAAAGGCCAAGGCTGCCGGCAAGTCCCCGAAGGAGTTTGTTGACGGGACAGCTGCCGAGATCAGGCGTATATGGGACCTGATGAACACTTCGTATGATTATTTTATCAGGACAACGGATGATTATCATGAGAAGCAGGTCCAGAAGATGTTCAAACGTTTCTATGATCAGGGCGATATATATAAGGGCTCATATGAAGGCATGTACTGTACGCCATGCGAGTCTTTCTGGACTCAGGGACAGCTTGTGGACGGAAAGTGTCCGGACTGCGGACGCGAAGTTAAGCCGGCAAAGGAGGAAGCATACTTCTTCAAGATGAGCAAGTATGCGGACCGGCTTATAGAGCATATTAATACGCATCCGGAATTCATACAGCCCGTGGCAAGGAAGAATGAGATGATGAACAATTTCCTGCTTCCGGGCCTTCAGGATCTGTGTGTTTCCAGAACATCATTTAAATGGGGAATTCCTGTTGATTTTGATCCGGACCATGTGGTTTATGTATGGCTTGATGCGCTTTCAAACTATATAACCGGTATAGGATATGATACAGACGGCAATTCTACGGAGCAGTACAAAAAAAACTGGCCGGCAGATCTGCACCTTATCGGAAAGGATATCATCCGTTTCCATACGATATACTGGCCTATATTCCTGATGGCCCTGGGTGAGCCGCTTCCTAAGCAGGTATTCGGTCATCCCTGGCTTCTGCAGGGGGATGGAAAGATGAGCAAATCCAAGGGAAATGTTCTCTATGCGGATGACCTTGTGGATTTCTTCGGCGTGGATGCAGTACGTTATTTCGTGCTTCATGAGATGCCCTTTGACAATGACGGACAGATTTCGTGGGATCTCCTGGTAGAGCGTATCAATTCAGATCTTGCCAATACATTGGGCAATCTTGTAAAGCGTACCGTTTCCATGAGTAACAAGTATTTTGACGGTGTGCTCGAGGATAAGGGGACAAGTGAGGCAATAGATGATGACTTAAAGGCTGTTGTCACAGGCGCTTATGCAAAGGTTGAGGAGAAAATGGAGACTCTCAGGGTGGCTGATTCACTTACTGAAATCTTCAATGTATTCAAGCGTTGCAATAAATATATTGATGAGACAGAGCCCTGGGTGCTTGCCAAGGATGAGGATAAGAAGGACAGACTTGCTACCGTTATGTACAATCTTGCTACCGGCATACTTATGGGGGCATCTCTATTACAGCCTTTTATGCCTGAAACTGCGGAAAAGATAGCTGCTGAGCTCAATTGTAAGCTTCTTGATTTTGATGAGTTGGGAAGTTTCGGAGGTGTTTCTAACGGAACAAAGGTTACTGCTGAGCCGGAAATACTCTTTGCAAGGCTTGACATAAAGGAAATAACAGAAAAGGCAGATGCTCTCTATGAGAGCAGAAAGCAGGCAGAAGATAAGACTGATGCCCCTGCCGCTGCTGCCGGAGGAACTGCGGTTGGGGATGATGTGAAGGATATACATGTGGAGCTTAAGGAACAGATCACATATGATGATTTTGCAAAGTGCCAGTTTGTGGTGGGCGAGATCGTTAAGTGTGAAGAAGTTCCCAAGTCCAAGAAGCTTCTCTGCTCACAGGTTAAGATTGGTGATACCACAAAGCAGATACTTTCCGGAATCAAGGCATGGTACTCCCCTGAGCAGATGGTTGGCAAAAAAGTAATGGTATTGCTTAACTTAAAGCCTGCAAAAATGGCAGGACTTGACTCTGAGGGCATGCTTCTCTGTGCAGAGGATTCCGAAGGAAATGTAGTACTTATGGCTCCTGAATCTGATGTCGAGAGTGGAAGCGAGATAGGCTGAGCAATTATCCGATTACTTTTGTAAGTATGAAAAAGCAGCTGCTTATGCGGCAGAGGAAAGTGATAAAGGAAATTTTCTATGAATAAAAAGGGTACCGGCATTTTTCTTGTAATACTGATAGTTTCTGTCCTGGTCACGGTTATGATAATGGTGTGGTCATCAAAGCAGACTGTCAATGAATACAATAAGACCATGCAGCAGGTTTCTTCCGGTGAGGCACAGGCAAAGGAACTGGGAGATACCCTGCAGCAGATGCAGGATGAGAAAAATGCCGAGTATGGCATAGTAGATCAGAATCTTGGTGAGTAGGAGTGGAATCGGAGAGTAAAAAGAAAGCATCAGACATTACCATAAGGTCTGCCAAGCCTGAAGAATGGGATGAGGTGATGCATCTTGTATGGTCGGTTTTCAAAGAATTTCATGCAGAGGATTATGGTAAAGAGGGTACCGACAGTTTTCTGGAGTTTATAACAGACGAACCCTTAAGACAGCATTTTCTGTGTGGCAAATATCCGGTATTCGTAGCTGTATGCAGGGACAGTGAGAGCATGGAAGAAAAGATTGTCGGGATGATATCTATGCGGGAAAATAATTTTATATCACTGTTGTTTGTTAAGACCGGAATGCAGTATTTGGGAATTGGGACAATGTTAATGGAACGTGCCCTGGAATTTTTAAGACCTGACGGTGAGGATGCGATGCTGGATGAAAACAAGAGCGAGGAATACCGCTATACCAGGCTAAAGGATGGCTCTGTCACTGTTAATTCTGCACCTAATGCAGTTGGTTTTTATAAAAAGCTCGGCTTTATCGCTACTGACGGTCTGCAGGTAAACTGTGGTGTGACTTATCTGCCAATGAAGAAGAGCGGGGAAGACGATAGTATGGATAGCCTGTTATCAGGTTTAAGAGCTTTGTTAAACTAAAAACAAAAAAGGAGAGAGAGATGGCAAGATACACAAAGGAGGATGTCCTCCGTATTGCGGAAGAGGAAAATGTTGAATTCATTAGACTTCAGTTTACTGATGTTTTCGGCAATCTTAAAAATATTGCCATAACTTCCGCACATCTGAAAAACGCACTTGAGAATAAATGCATGTTTGACGGTTCCTCCATAGACGGATTTGCCCGTATAGAGGAATCGGATATGTATCTTCATCCGGATCCGGATACCATGGAAATATTTCCATGGCGTCCGCAGCATGGAAAAGTTGCAAGGCTTATCTGTGATGTATACGGTACTGATGGACAGCCCTTTATAGGTGATCCCCGTTATATCCTGAGACGGGCAATTAAGGAAGCGGCCGATATTGGATTTACACTTAATGTGGGACCGGAGTGTGAGTTTTTCCTCTTCCAGACAGATGAAAATGCACAGCCTACAACCGTGGCATATGAGAGGGCGGGATATTTCGATCTTGGTCCCGTGGATTTCGGTGAAAATGCAAGGCGTGACATGGTGCTTACACTTGAAGAAATGGGATTTGATATTGAGGCTTCCCATCATGAGTGTGCACCGGCACAGCATGAAATCGATTTCAGATATGATGAAGCCCTGAAGACTGCGGACAACATTATGACATTTAAGCTGGCTGTAAAGACTATAGCAAGACGCCACGGCCAGCACGCTACTTTCATGCCAAAGCCTAAGTATGGAACAGCAGGATCGGGTATGCATCTTAACCTTTCCCTCTCAAAGGGGGGGAAGAATATCTTCCAGGATCCGAAGGATGAATATGGTCTCAGCAAAGAGGCATATTATTTTATAGGCGGACTTATGAAGCATATGAAGGCTATGACGGCTATACTGAATCCTCTTGTTAATTCTTACAAGCGTCTCGTGCCAGGCTATGAGGCTCCCGTACATATTGCATGGAGCAGCAGGAACCGCAGTCCTCTTATACGCATACCTTCGGCAAGAGGTGAAGGCACAAGAGTGGAATTAAGGAGTCCTGATTCTGCAGCAAATCCTTATCTTGCCATAGCTATATGCTTACAGGCAGGACTGGATGGTATAAAGAATAAGATCGAGCCTCCTGAAGCTGTGAATAAGAATATTTTCGAGCTTAGCGAGAAAGAACGCAAAAAGTACAAGATAGAAACACTTCCTTCAAATCTGCTGGATGCAGTGGAGGAACTGGAAAAGGATGAACTGATAAAAGCTGCTCTCGGACCTCATGTTGCACCGTTGTATATAAGCGGCAAGAAGAGAGAGTGGGCTGAATACAGTGAGCAGGTGACACAGTGGGAGACTGAGAGATATCTTTACAAGTATTGAGCTTGAGAGAGGAGGGGATTATGCATTTTACTAAAATGGAAGGTTGCGGAAATGATTATATCTATATTGACGGCAGCAAAGAAATCGTAGAAGATAAGCCGGAACTTGCAAGAAAGCTCAGTGACAGGAATTTCGGAGTAGGCGGTGACGGTATAATTTTTATTAACCCCGGAAAAGAAGCTGAGTTCGAAATGGAGATGTACAACGCCGATGGCTCCAGGTCTGAGATGTGCGGAAACGGGATCAGATGCGTAGCAAAGTATATTTATGATAAGGGTCTGTCAAAAAGCAATCCCCTGACCATCGAAAGCTTTGGCGTTACCCGTACCGTGGACCTGCACTTAAAGGATGGTAAGGTGGATACTGTTACAGTCAATATGGGGGCACCTATATTGGAACCGGAAAAGATTCCTGCTGTGCCGGAAACACCCGGAGCAAATGTGCTGATCGACTGTCCTTTAAAAGCCGGTGATGAAACATACAGGATAACCTGCGTTTCCATGGGAAATCCCCATGCAGTCATTTTTACAGAAGATACGGAAACTGTTTCTTTGGAAAAGGCCGGACCTGTGATAGAGCACCATGAGCGCTTCCCCAATAACATAAATGTTGAATTTGTCAAAGTGGTGGATGAAAGCCATATCGTTATGCGTGTGTGGGAGAGAGGTACGGGTGAGACTCTGGCCTGCGGTACCGGTGCCTGTGCATCTGTGACAGCCTGCATCCTGAATGGAAAAACAGGCAGGAATGTGGATGTTAAGCTAAAGGGCGGCGTGATAAATGTTGAATGGCGTGAGTTGGACAATAATATCTATATGACCGGTCCCGCTAAGTTCGTATTCGAAGGTGATGTTGAAATATGATTTCACCTGTAAGGGATCAACTTAAATATAAAATGCGGTAAATACTATATAGTCAGTTACTAAAATACAGTACAAAATACAACACAAAGGCATGCTAAGAAAAGGAGAGAAAAATGTTCAAGGCTAATCCAGACTACTTAAAACTGCGCGGAAGTTATCTGTTTTCAACCGTAGCAAACAAGCAAAAGGCATTTCAGGCTGCAAATCCTGATAAAAAGATAATAAGACTGTCCATAGGTGATGTTACCCAGCCTCTGGCACCGGTTATCATAGATGCTCTTCACAAGGCTGTTGATGAGATGGCTGTTGCTGAGACTTTCCACGGTTATGCACCGGATCTGGGATATGAGTTTTTGAGAAAAGCTGCTGCAGAGAATGACTACAGGGCAAGAGGCTGTGATATAGCTGATGATGAGATTTTTATTTCTGACGGTGCAAAGGGCGACTGTGGAAATATTCAGGAAATCTTTGCAAAGGATTGTAAGGTTGCAGTCTGCGATCCTGTTTATCCCGTGTATGTTGATACAAACGTCATGGCAGGAAGGACAGGAGTTTTTGATGAGGCAAGTGAGACCTGGTCTGATGTGATCTACATGCCGTGTACTGCTGAAAACAATTTCATGCCTGAGATACCAGCAGAGACGCCTGACATAATCTATCTCTGCTTCCCCAACAATCCTACCGGTGGAGTTATTACCAAGGACGCTCTTCAGGGGTGGGTTGATTATGCAAACAAGGTTGGTGCAGTTATCATATATGACGCGGCTTATGAAGCATATATCAGTGAAGATAATATCCCCCACAGCATATATGAGTGTGAAGGTGCAAGAACCTGCGCTATAGAGATACATTCATTCTCAAAGAATGCAGGCTTCACAGGAGTCCGTCTTGGCTATACCGTAATCCCTAAGGATCTTAAGTGCGGTGATGTACAGCTTCATTCACTCTGGGCAAGGCGTCACGGAACAAAATACAATGGTGCACCTTACATCATCCAGAAAGCGGGAGAGGCTGTTTATTCTGCGGAGGGAAAGAAGCAGCTTGCAGAACAGGTAGCTTATTACATGAAAAATGCAGCCTATATTTCAAATGGTCTTAAAGAAGCCGGTTATGAAGTATACGGTGGTGTTAATGCACCTTATATCTGGCTTAAGACACCTGACAATATGACCAGCTGGGAATTCTTCGATAAGCTTCTTGAGCAGGCTAATGTGGTGGGTACACCGGGATCTGGATTCGGCCCCAGCGGTGAGCATTATTTCCGTCTGACAGCATTCGGCAGCTATGAGAATACTGTAGAAGCAATAGACAGGATTAAGAAGATGTAATTGCGCGTGATTATTGATTATGAAAGGAGGCTGATATGAGCAGAGTTGCGATTTTCTTTGCTGACGGGTTTGAAGAGATTGAAGCACTGACTCCTGTTGATATACTTCGCAGGGGTGGTATTGATACGGTAACGGTTTCTATAGGTGAAGATCTTACGATACACGGTTCGCATAATATCGACATCAAGGCTGACATAAGGATTTCAGAGCTTGATTTTGACAGCGTGGACATGATAGTTCTTCCCGGGGGAAAGCTTGGTCATCAGAATCTTGAGGCTTGCAAAGTCCTTACTGATAAGGTTATCGATTTTAATGAGGCAGGAAAGTTTATTGCAGCCATATGTGCCGCACCTACAATACTCGGAAGACTGGGGATACTTAAAGGGCATGATGCAACCTGTTATGGTGGAATGGAAGCAGCGCTTGAGGGCGCAAACAAGCTTACCGACAGTGTTGTGGTATCTGGAAATATAATAACTTCCAGGGGAATGGGTACAAGTGTTGAGTTTGGTTTGAAGCTGCTGGAAGTACTTACGGACAAGGCTAATGCTGACAGGATAGCCGCTTCCGTAATGGTGCCGGGATTTTGAAATATTTATTAAAATATCTGAAAAGTTATAAGCTCGAATGTGTGCTTGGGCCGTTATTCAAACTGCTTGAAGCCTCATTTGAGCTTTTTATTCCTTTGCTGGTGCGCCGCATAATTGATGCAGGCATAGCAGACAGGGATACAGATTATATTATAAAGAATGGCGCACTTATGGTGGCGCTCGGACTTATCGGGCTTGTATGTTCTCTGGCTGCTCAGTACTTTTCTGCAAAGGCTGCAGTTTTTGCATCCGCTGCTATCAAGCGCGATGTATTCAGAAACATAATGTCCCTTTCGTATTCTGAAATCGATAATATCGGCACTTCCACGATGATCACACGAATGACAGGTGATATAAATACCCTTCAGAATGGTATAAACATGAGCTTACGACTGCTGCTCCGCTCGCCCTTTGTTGTATTTGGAGCGGTCATAATGTCTTTCTTTATTGACCTGAAGGCAGCAGGGATATTTGTGCTTACGGTTTTCCTTCTGGCTGTTGTGGTATACGGTGTAATGTTCATTACATCGCCGATGCATAAAAGCGTTCAGGAAAAGCTGGATAATGTTACGCTGTCACTCAGGAGTTCATTAAACGGCGTGCGTGTCATCCGTGCCTTCGGTCTGGAAAAAAGCATGCAGAAAGAGTTTACGGATGCCAATGGTGATCTGGTGCATCTACAACTTCGTACTGGTAAGATATCGGCACTGCTGAATCCTGTGACTTTCGTATTGATAAATGCGGCAACCATATGGCTCTTATGGAGCGGCGCTGTAAGCGTTGATGCAGGAACTCTTACTCAGGGCTCGGTTGTTGCTCTTATTAATTACATGTCCCAGATACTTGTGGAGCTCATTAAGCTTGCCAATATGATAGTGTTGCTTACAAGATCCTTTGCGTGCGCGGACAGGATAGCTGCATTATTAAATACTAAGTCATCAATGAAAGAAGGTACATTGGACAAGGAATGGTCAGGTAAAGCCTGCAGGGTTGATTTTATGAATTGTGGGGTAAGGTATGGCAAATCGAATGAAAAAGCCCTTGAGGGAATAACTTTTTCAGTGATGCCCGGAGAGACAGTGGGCGTTATAGGCGGTACAGGTTCCGGAAAAACTACGCTTATAAATTTAATACCAAGATTATATGATGTGTGTGATGGCAGCATTAAGGTGGATGGTATGGATGTGAAAGAATACAGATACAGTGCACTGAGAAAACGCATTGCCGTGGTACCGCAGAAATCTGTGCTCATCTCAGGAAATATCAGAAAAAATATGCTGCTGGGCTCTGAAGAAATCTCTGATGAAGAGATTTATGCTGCATTAAAAACGGCAGAGGCGTATGAAATCGTAAAGGGCAAGGAAGGCGCACTGGATTATGTCGTGTCCCATGACGGAACAGATTTTTCCGGTGGACAGAGACAGCGGCTTTGTATAGCAAGAGCACTGCTTAAGAAACCCGGAATACTTATACTTGATGACAGTACCTCTGCACTGGATTATGCAACTGATGCGGCTTTGCGGAAAAATCTGAAAGCTATGAAGTCTTCACCAACGGTATTTATTGTATCGCAGCGGACTGCATCCATAATGTATGCGGATAAGATAATCGTTTTGGATGAAGGGCGTATTGCAGGAATGGGAATGCATGAGGAACTTATGGAAAGCTGTCCTGTCTACAGAGAGATATACGAGTCACAAAATTACAGCGGATAATTAAAAACATCCATGAATTGATATATGTCGTAACTCACTCCCATAAAATTGAAATGGCTTCAATGTATATTTGGGAAGTTATATTAAATAAACTAGGAATATGAGGAATGTAAAGAAAACACAGGAAAAAAATACGGCGGCGGAAAATTTCCGTATCATAAGACGAATCCTGCATTATCTGCGCAGATATATTTTTTTCATGATCGCAGCATTTGTTTTCGCAGGGATATCTTCAGTACTGGCTCTTTACCTTCCGGTGTTTACCGGAGATGCGGTGGACCTGATAGTGACAAAGGGCAGGGTTGATTTTGGCGGCTTAAAGTTTATCCTGATGGAGATTGCTGTTATAATTGTCATCTGTGCTATATCCCAGTGGATAACCAATGCCTGCAATAACCATGTGGCATACAGTACGGTAAGGGATATAAGAAATGATTCCATAAAAAAAATAAATTCCCTGTCAATTGCATATCATGATGCTCACCGTACCGGGGAGACAGTTAACAGGGTGATTTCGGACGCAGACCAGTTTTCGGATGGACTTCTGCTTGGGTTTACACAGTTTTTTACAGGACTTATTACGATAATCGGAACCCTTGTAATGATGCTTGCCATAGATTTAAGGATTACAATTCTGGTAGTGGTGATGACTCCGCTTTCAATCCTTGTGGCTTCATTTATCGCGTCATCATCCTTTAGATTTTTTAAAGAGCAGTCGGAAAAACGCGGTGAGCAGACTTCGATTATTACAGAAATGATAGAGCAGGAAAAGCTTATGATCGCATTTTCGGCAGAGAATTATGCCGGGGCGGATTTTGAAGCAAATAATGAGGAGCTTGCAAAGTCTTCATTAAAGGCTACATTTGTGTCATCTCTTACAAATCCTTCTACAAGGTTTATCAATAATATGATATATGCATGTGTGGCTATATTCGGAGCCCTGCTTGTCGTCAGCGGAGAACTGAGTGTGGGTGCTTTAACAGCTTTCTTAGGATATGCGAACCAGTATACCAAGCCTTTTAATGAAATCTCCGGAGTGGTAACAGAACTTCAGAATGCCCTTGCCTGTGCAGGCCGCCTCTTTGAGCTTATAGATGAAAAAATTGCTGGGGACAGTGGTGAACTGCTTACTGAACTTTCTGCAAAAGGTGAAGTAGAGCTAAAGGATGTGTCTTTTTCCTATGATAAAAATAAAAAACTGCTGCAGAGTGTAAATATCCATGTGCGTCCAGGGGAGAGATATGCCATAGTGGGACCTACGGGCTGTGGCAAGACAACCCTGATCAATCTGCTGATGCGGTTCTATGATGTTGATTCCGGAAAGATAATGGTGGATGGGACTGATATAATGGAGATGGAAAAGAAAGCGGTGCGTGAAAATTACGGCATGGTCCTACAGGATACCTGGCTTAAGCCGGGAACCATTAGGGAAAATATAATCATGGGAAAACCTGAAGCAAGTGATGAGGAAATGATAATGGCCTGCAAAAATTCTCATGCACACTCATTCATAAAGCAGCTTGAGCACGGGTATGATACCGTGATAGGTGAGGATGGAGGCGCACTGTCCCAGGGACAGAAACAGCTTATATGCATATCCAGAGTGATGCTAACGCTTCCACCGATGCTTATTCTTGATGAAGCAACCAGTTCTATAGATACCAGGACAGAGCTTAAGATTCAGGATGCTTTTGCTGAGATGATGAAGGGACGGACCAGCTTTATCGTGGCCCACAGACTGTCTACTATAAAAAACGCAGACTGCATACTTGTAATGAAAGATGGTAATATTATAGAGCAGGGAAAACATGAGGCACTGTTGTCTGCAGGAGGGTTTTATCAGACGCTATATAAGAGCCAGTTTGAGCATTAAGGGAAAACGGCGGTGCTATGGAAGAATACTATGATAGATATAATCGAAAAAGGAAAAGGCAGGGAGCAGAGTGTACCGGTAAATGAAAATGAGTATACTTTCCGCTATATCAAGGACGGAAAGTCACCCAGGACCGGACGCAGTATAAGAGAAGGACTGTGCGGGGATATAAAGCCTGAGCCGGCAAAGAGCAGCATGACTGGTGCGGCCAGGCCGGGCAGAATGATAAAGCTGTACAGGCCTATCATATTCAGTGTTGCCATTGTGATGATAGCCACGCTGTTGTATAGACGGGCGATAAAACTGGATACATCTGCTCATACGGATTCTGTTATAGTAAACATAGAACAGGTGGAAAGATCCCAAGACACATCCGATGTCCCGGATAAAGAGGCGGCATCAGATGCTTTAGATGTCACGCTAAAGGAGCTGGGATATTATATTTATAAGGCTGAAACAGAAGGTAATATCACCGCACTCAATTATGATGCGGATAATCCTAAGGCATACTGGAACCTGTATATGAATCAGGACGGCAGTAATTCGGGATATGTTTCTGACCTGGCCAGAGATGCGGCTCTTGATTATTGCATCAGGGATACCTTGTATGATATGGAGGCAGAGAGGGCAGGTTTTACTCCTGAAGCAGACGAACTTGCTGATGCTGCCTACGATGCCGAAAAAATGTATTCGGAATTGTCTGAAACGGCAAAAAAAAATACGGGACTTGATGAAACTCTGATGAAAGAAATGGCTGAGAGGGAGTATACAGCCCATGCCTATATGCGCATGCTTGCTAAGAGGGATGTAGAGAATGGAAATGCATCAAGCGTGCTTGAGGCAGTAACAAAATATTATGATATAGGCGGAACTTATTATACGGACCTGCTTGATTCCTATTCCATAACGGTAAATGATGAATTGTGGAATAATGTAAGAGTGGGCTTTGTAACTATAAATAACGACTAAACGGAGGCAATGCATAATTATGAAAAAGGAAGAGCTTAAGGGATTTTATGAGGGAACATGTACGGACGCTTATGAATATCTGGGAGCCCATGTGAGCAAGTCGGGTACAGTATTCAGGACATATGCGCCTGCTGCATCAGGTGTGAATATTTTCGGTGAGTTTAATTCCTGGCAGGAAGAGCCTATGACAAGGGATGAAAGAGGTATATGGAGCTTTGAATCCAAAAAGGCAAAACCCGGGATGATGTATAAATATGTTATCTACGGAGCAAATGGCTATCGCATGGAACATGCTGACCCCTATGCTTTTGAAGCCGAACTCCGTCCGGGCAGTGCATCAAAGATAAGTTCATCCAGGGGGTTTAACTTTGAAGATGCTGAGTGGATGAAAAAGAGAAGCATCTGTATAGATGGATCCATGGCTGTGTATGAGATGCATATGGGAGCCTTTAAAAGAAATCCCAAAGATAAGGAAAATGGCTGGTTTAATTATCGTGAATTAGCAAAACCTGTCATAGATCATGTAACGAAAAGCGGTTTTACACATATAGAACTTATGCCATTGTGTGAATATCCATTTGACGGTTCCTGGGGATATCAGGTTACCGGGTTTTTTGCTCCCACCTGCAGATATGGCAATTCTGATGATCTTAAGTATTTTATAAACGAGTGTCATAAGGCCGGGATCGGTGTGATAATGGACTATGTGCCGGTGCATTTTGCAGTGGATGATTTTGCGCTTAAGAGATACGATTCCACATCGCTTTATGAAAATGAACAGATGGGCAGCCAGTGGGGAACCTGCATATTCAATCATGCAAGGGGGGAAGTATCCAGCTTCTTAATGTCTGCAGCAAATTATTGGATAAAGGAGTTCCATTTTGACGGATTGAGGATCGATGCCGTGAGCTACCTTATCTATAACGGCGGAGAAGAGAGCCGTGGTGAGAACGGAGCCGGACGTCATTTTATCAGGACACTAAACAGGACACTTAAGGAAATGTATCCGGATGTGATCCTTTTTGCAGAAGATTCTTCTTCATGGCAGGGAGGTGTAACTAAGCCAGTAGAAGAAGGCGGTCTTGGTTTTGATTATAAATGGGATATGGGCTGGATGTATGACAGCCTGTATTTTATGGGACTTGATCCTGAGGCGAGGGCGAGGGAATACCATAAGATGACCTTCTCAATGTGGTATTTTTACAATGAACGCTTCATCCTGTCTCTTTCGCATGACGAAGTAGTAGGGGGACGCGGTACCATACTGAATAAGATTCCCGGAACGGAAGAGGAGAAGTTTGCCCAGTTAAGGGCTTATTATGTTTATATGACGATGCATCCGGGGAAGAAGCTGCAGTTTATGGGTAATGAGGTTGGTGAAGAGACCGAATGGAATGAAAGCAGGGAAGTTGAATTCGAGCTGTTGAAGAATGCCCGGAATAAGGGGCTTTATACACTGCTCTGTGATCTGAATAATCTGTATAAGGAGAATCCTGCCTTTTATGAGGGGGAATATGAGCCGGGACAGTTTGAATGGCTGCACTGTGAGCAGGATGGCAGGGTGCTTTTCGTAATGAAGAGAAATACTGTGAGTGGCGGATATGCTGCAGTACTTAACTTTTCGGATAAGGCAGTGGAAGATTTTGAATTTACGGCAGTAAAACTTCCTGAAGAAAAGGAAGGGGAAAAATCGGAAGATACCGGGGAAAAGAATAAGACGCCTAAAAAAGCTCATAAGATAAAGGACGAACAGTGGGAATTGGTGGCGGATACGGGTTGGAAAGCCTATGGCGGCACAAAAGCGAAGAAAACTCAGAAGCTTAAATCAAAAGAAGGTATCATAAAGACAGATATTGATGCATTCGCTGCAAAGATATATAAAGTAACCGTAAAGTAAAATGTATTAAATTATGATAAAATAAGTACTATGAATTTTGCTGATATCTCGATGGGGACAAAAGTACAGATTACCGTTAACAATGGCGGCGATATGCAGGCCAAGTTTGTTTCGCGTGTCATGCAGTCCGGAAATAAGGGCCTGCTTGTTATCCCGTTTATGCATAAGGGTGTCAGGGTGAATTTCGCAGGGGAAAATATTCGTATTCATCTTCAGGCTTCGGATGCAGAGGGGAATAACTGGACTTTTAAAAATTGCCATATTGCAACCGTCAGAAAAGATGGTCTGGTATATCACAGGATAGTAAGCTCCATGACTACCGGCATAGAAAACCGCCGAGGTGAAAAGCGTACCTATGTATGGCAGCCTGCGGTATTCAGTATTGAGGGCGTGGTGGATCAGGTGTTCACTACCCTTAAGGATGTGAGCCCAAGTGGTTTTGCTTTTGTTCTGGATCCTAAAAAGAGAGTACAGATTGTTATGGGAACCGGTGTTACCTGTACTTTTAATGACAGGGGAGGACAGCAGATCCGTATGAAGGGAAAGATAATACGTAAGGAGCGGACTGACCAGTATATTCTTTATGGTTGCAGATCGCCTGAACAGAACCAGGATGTTATAGATTACCTGGCACGTCTTTCTCTTAAAAAGGATGAAAATGATAATGAGCAGTATATGCCGAAATAAGCCGGTTGCCGGCAGATAAGAAGCTGTTTTGGATGAAGGTAAAGAAAAGCAGCAAAATTGCAGCAGCGGATGGAGGGTGAATATGGCTGAATATCGTGAGAAAAAAAGACTTATGTTTCTGGGGTTGCCCTGGACATTTACGACATATACGATAAAGGATGATCTTATCAGGATAGACACAGGTGTTCTTAAGAAAACACAGAATGACTGCTATATGTATAAGGTGCAGGATGTGGAGCTTATAAGGACCTTCGGTGAGAGGCTGATGGGAATCGGGACAGTTAAATGTTATACGGGAGATACCACGGATAAGGAGCTGTACATCCGTCATGTAAAGAATTCCCAGGAGATAAAGGATTTTATTCTTGAGGCATCTGAGAAGGCAAGGATAAAGAGGCGTACCGTCAATATGCTGGATATAGGAAACGGCATTGATATTGAAGCTGACGGTATGATGGACTCTTAAAAGCACAGAAAAATGAGTGAAGAGAAGATTCTTACTGAAAAGGAAGCAACCCTGTTTATGGATGAAATATCCGAAGCCGGAATGGTATTCGGGCTGGACAGCATAAGAGAACTTTTAAGACGCCTGGGTGAGCCGGAGAAGTCACTTAAGTTTGTGCACATAGCAGGAACTAATGGCAAGGGCTCTGTACTTGCTTATATTTCAACCGTTCTGAAAACAGCCGGTTATAAGACCGGCAGGTTTTTTTCACCGCATATCGCAATTCCAAGAGAAAAGATACAGATAAACGGGCAACCTATATCCAAAAAGGATTTTTGCCGGATACTGACAGTGGTCAAGAGAGCATCTGACGAAATGGCTGCGGATGGACTTGCAAGGCCGACTGTTTTTGAAACAGAGACTGCATTGGCGCTGTTATATTTTTGCGAAAAAAAATGCGATATTGTCGTGCTGGAATGCGGACTTGGAGGAAGGGATGATTCCACCAATGTTATTCATACACCTCTTGTTACCGTCTTTGCCCACATAGACCTTGATCACAAAAAGATACTTGGAGATACGATGGAGAAAATAGCTGACTGCAAGAGCGGAATAATAAAAGAGGGAACTTCCGTGGTAAGCGGTATTCAGCATGATGAGGTAAAAAGAGTTCTTTACGACAGGTGCAGGGAAAAGGGAGTGGATATTTTTTTTGTTTCGCCTGAAAATGTCAGATATTCCATAAAAAAACAAAGATTTGATGTCGGGAACCATAAAAAATTAATTATAAGTCTTGCGGGGATCAATCAGCTTGAAAATGCAGCAACTGCAGTGAAGGCTCTTGATATGCTTTCAGAGAAGGGCTTTAAAATATCAGACGGGGCGCTACGGACAGGACTTGAATCGACCGAGTGGTTTGGCCGGTTTACCATATTGGGAAATAAACCTTATGTGATCGCAGACGGTGCACATAATCCTGATGCGGCTATAAGGCTTAGGGAGTCGCTTGATGTATATTTCCCTGACAAAAAGGTAGTATTTATACTGGGGGTTCTTAAAGATAAGGAATATGATAAAATATTAAGGATTTTGTCAGAGCGGGCGGTAAGCATTATAACTGTAACTCCGCCTGAAAATGAGCGGGCACTTCCGTCATATGAACTGGCTAAAGAGGCCTGTAACTATATAGATAATGTCACTGCAGCAGACAGTATTGAGGAAGCATTTGAGACAGCAGGCTTTTTATCTGAGATGAACGGCAAATGTCCCATAGTCGCAACAGGCTCCCTTTCCTGGCTGTGGAGATTTAAGACGGCTTATGAAAAATAGTCCTGACCTGCAGAACTGTGGAACAATTAACAGTTACGGAAGCCGTTGATTTGGAGGAATGAAATGGTAGATGAAAAAAAGGCAGCTGAAGCAGTAAGGCTTTTGCTGGAAGCTATAGGAGAAGATCCTGACAGAGAGGGATTAAAAGAAACACCCTGCCGTGTGGCAAGGATGTATACGGAACTTTTATCGGGAATGGACGAGGATCCCCACTCTCATTTAAGCAGGGTTTTTGAATCCGGATCAAAGGGTGTGGTCCTTGAGAGGGATATTCCTTTTTATTCCCTTTGTGAACATCATATGCTGCCGTTCTTTGGTACTGTGCATATAGCATACATTCCAAATGGCAGGGTAACAGGTATAAGCAAGCTTGCGCGTACTGTGGAGGTCTATGCAAAAAGGCTGCAGATACAGGAACATATGACAGCCCAGATTGCAGATGCGGTAATGAATGATGGTGAACTTTCACCCAAGGGGGTCATGGTGATCATAAGTGCAGAGCATATGTGTATGACCATGCGTGGAGTAAAAAAGCCGGGGACACGAACCGTGACCGTCGAAAAGCGCGGCCTCTTTAAGGATGATGAAAAGCTGTGCTCAGAGGTTGTTGAGCTGTTAAAGCTTTGATGCCATAGCTTAAAAAGGGGAAATACTATGAAAATATGGGGCGTGCTGAATATAACACCGGATTCCTTTTCGGACGGAGGAAAATATGAGCTGACGGATCTGGCTGCAGATCATGCCGGGAAAATGCTTGAAGACGGTGCGGATATAATAGATATAGGCGGCGAGTCCACAAGACCGGGGGCAGGCATTATCTCTGCAGATGAAGAAATAAAGAGAGTGGTGCCTGTAATAAAGGAGATAAGGGAAAATTTTCCGGGAGTAATTATTTCGATTGATACATACAAGGCAAAAACTGCAGAGGCTGCGCTTGATGCAGGTGCAGAAATAGTAAATGATATTTCAGCCGCTGCCGATCCGGATATGATACCACTGGTGGCTGAAAGAAAGTGCAGGTATTGCCTTTCTCATAATCCGTCTGCTGTGTTTGACTGTAGTACGGGTCTTATCAAAAATCTTAACGATCGTCAAAAAAATGTGAGTATACAGTCGGTGTCTGAAGGCTTGTCTGCTAAAGCTGATGAGCTTATGACAGCAGGCATTGCACATGAGAATATTATCCTCGATCCGGGGATAGGATTTGGCATGGATACAAATGAATGCCTGTCTCTTATAAAGCATGTGGCAGCGCTTAAAAGAGCGGGGTTCCCTGTTTTGCTCGGTGTTTCAAGGAAATCGGTTATAGGAAATTCGCTGGGGCTTCCTGTGGATGAGAGGCTGGAAGGTACTCTGGCCCTTACCGCCTATGCTTTTATGCAGGGCATAGATTATGTCAGGGTTCATGATGTAAAAGAAAATTACAGAGTCATAAAGATGCTGGAAGCTGTTATGGCAGAGCATACATTGGTATGACATGACGGTTACTGAAGATTGTGAAGGATCAGAAGAGGGGAAGTTTAATCTTGGACGAGATACGGATAGATAACTTAAAAGTGTTTGCCAATCATGGGGTGCTGCAGAGTGAAAAAAAGACTGGACAATTTTTTTACATAAATGCTGTAATTGAGCTTCCCTTGGGACGGGCAGGCCGGACGGATGATCTGAATGACACGGTGAGCTATGCAGAGCTTTGTGAAGTCATGGTAAAGGAAATGCAGGCTAAAAACTATGATCTCATAGAGGCTGCGGCAGGGCATCTGATAGTTAAAATTCTGTCGGATTACAGGATGATAGGCCGCGTCACACTTGAAATCAGAAAGCCTGATGCTCCGATAAATGCAAGTTTCGAATCGGTATCCGTAAAAATGAGCCGTGCGAGACATAAGGTTTTCATTGCATACGGTTCGAGCATGAGTTATGAGAAAGAAGGAAAGCGACTCGAAAGTCCGGAGATAATAGAAGGTGCCATAGAGCTTTTGTCTCAAGATCCGGAGATAGAGATTATAAAAAAATCTGAAAATATCATTACGGAACCTTATGGCGGTGTGGCTGAGAATAAGTTCTATAACGGCATGCTGCAGGCTGAGACCTTTTACGAGCCGGAGGAACTGCTTGACTGCCTGCATTCCGTAGAAAAGAGCTTTGGAAGAACCCGTGATGTACACTGGGGTGACAGGACACTGGATCTGGATATCATATATTATGATCGAGATGTGATATATACGGACAGACTTTCGGTTCCTCATCCGGATATGCAGAACCGTGATTTTGTGCTGAAACCCTTAAATGAGCTGGCACCGTATATGGTTCACCCTGTTCTTCATATGACAACAGAGCAGTTGTTGAAAATAATGAAAAAAAGCTGATAAAATACTAATTTTTTGTGGAAAAACATAAAAAAATGTGATAGAGTGACAGTAGGTATCTGTCTTCTGACGGACAGTTATTGGTGATGTTTTGTTGTGCTGAGCGCAGATGTATCCAAGGAAGGAGGAGACGCTTATGAATATATCTCCGATAAATGCCGGTTCACCGGCTGTTACCCCCTCTTTTATTACAGGAGGTGATGCAGTTGAGCATAATAAGTCTGTTAACCAGATTGAAAAGGCAGAAAAGAATTCTGAATCCGCCAGGGAGTTAAAGACTGACAAGTCAGCAGAAAGGGCAGCAGCACTGAACAAGGATGTAGTGTCTGTTTCCGAAGATGGGGATACCGTAGAGGTTGATAAGGCTGTAGCTGAGCTTTCAGCAGGCGGTATCGTCATAGACAAGGGTAATAAGAATGAGACTGTGTCCGGGACTGAGGAAGAGGAAAAGGCTGATGAAGCGGAGAAAACTTCCGCAATAAATGCAGCAGATGAAGGTTTGGTTTCTGACGAGTCTAAAGCCGAGATGCTTCGAAAGGCTAATGAAGATCTGGCAGAGAGACGCTCTGAAATCCGCGAAGAGATCAAGGAAAATGCAGAAGACAGAGAGGCTGCCGAGGTATCAATGACAGGCTTAAGCGACAGCAGACTTGAGCAGTTATACAGGAAAGGCATAGTATCCAAACAGGAATATGACAAGGCAGTTGAGTCCAGAGAAAGCGAGACGGACGCAAAGCAGGATGAGAATGAAGCTTTCACTAAGGATATGATGAATGGTGTAAAGGCTGCCAGGGAAAATGAAGAGACTGAGACGATGATAAACAGTGCCTTTGGAACTGACTCAAAAGATTCCAAGCTTCAGAAGGAGTGGGTAGAGGGTATGATGAATGTGGAGCAGGCGGAGCAGAATGCCCGTGAAGGCTCCATAGAAGTTCAGATACAGGTTGCCCCAGGTAATTAAAAGATGTCAGGATGCGGTTTTGATCATCTGAATTATTTATTAAAGCAACGGATTATCAGATGTATTTCTGAATTGAATTATCGATAAGCAACGAGTAGGGCGGCAAACCGCCCTACTCGATTTG
>CAMOJK010000020.1 GCA_946616835.1 uncultured Lachnospiraceae bacterium | reverse complement strand
GAACAATGAAAAAAGACAGTATTAAAAATACAAGGATCAATTCCGAAGTTATGAAGGTCCTGGCAGAGCTTATCCGCAGTGAAATAAAGGATCCCAGGGTGCCGGCATTTACATCTGTTACGGATGTAATAGTGGCACCGGATCTTAAGACCTGTAAAGTGTGGGTGAGCTTTCTCTGCGATGAGGAGCAGGAGAAGGAGGCTTTGAAGGGGCTTAAGTGTGCAGAGGGTTTTATGCGCAGGGAGCTTGCAAGAGAATTGAATCTGCGTAATACGCCGGAGCTTACTTTTGTGGCTGATCATTCCATTGCTTATGGCAATCATATGAACAGTGTGATAGATAAAGTTTCTAAAGAAGATGCAATGATGCGTCAGAAACGCGGCGAAGAGGAATAGAACCGTTATAGGCTTTTTAGGAGGCGGATATGGATCTTCTGAAGGAACTGGAAGGTGCAAAAAGAATAGGCATTACAGGACATATAAGGCCGGACGGGGACTGTGTAGGTTCCTGCCTGGCTCTTTTGCATTATCTGGAAATCTGTATGCCGGATGCAGAGAAGGAAGTGTTTCTGGAAGATCCCGGCAGATCTTTTGCGAAGATAAAGAAACGTGAATGCCTAATCTGCGATTTCCCGGAAAGGGAGCCCTTTGATGCTTTCATAGTATGTGATACAACCGGTAGTAAAGAACGAATAGGTGAGGCTATAAAATATTTTGAATCTGCTGCTAAGACCTTGAATGTAGATCATCATATAAGCAATAAGGAAGGCTCTGCAATGGTTAATCATGTGTGTCCGGAAGTGTCTTCGTGTGCAGAGGTCCTGTATGAACTTATGGATGAGAGTCGGGTGGATGCCGTAATAGCAGAACTTATCTATATGGGAATGGCGCACGATACCGGCGTGTTCAGGTTTTCCAATACATCCCGGAGGACTATGGAGATTGCCGGGAAGCTTATCACATACGGATTTGACTTTCCGATGCTTCTGGATGAGACCTTTTATGTGAAGACTTATGTCCAAAGTCGCTTTCAGGCACAGGTGCTTTTGAATGCCAGGAGATACCTGGAAGACAGAGTGATAGTTGGAACTGCGGACAAGCGGTTTATGGATGCCATGGGTGCAGGCAAGGATGACACAGATGGTGCTGTCAATGAACTGCGGAATATCCATGGGATAGAATGTGCTGTTTTTATTTATGAAAAAGCGCCGGGGCTGTATAAAGCGAGCCTCAGGGCATCAACAGATAATGTGAATGTGGCAAAGGTTGCGGAAAGTCTTGGTGGCGGCGGTCATGTGAGGGCAGCAGGGTGTGACTACAGGGGCGCAATGGAGGATATGGTTTATATCCTTCTGACAGAAATTTCCAAGCAGCTGTGATATATGTATAACGGTGCTATAAATGTTTATAAAGAGGCCGGCTTTACTTCATTTGATGTGGTTGCCAAGCTCAGAGGAATACTTCATCAGAAAAAAATCGGTCATACAGGCACGCTCGATCCGGATGCGGAGGGCGTGCTTTTGGTGTGCCTTGGAAATGCCACAAAGCTTGTTGAGACATTAGTGGACAAGGTGAAGGTTTATGAATGTGTGATGCATCTGGGAGTGGAAACTGATACCGAGGATATGAGTGGTGTGGTGTTAAAGACATCTGCAGTTGACTGTACACCAGATGATATACGAAATACGGTCATGTCTTTTGTGGGTGGGTATGACCAGCTTCCCCCTATGTATTCCGCAATAAAAGTAAACGGAAGGAAGCTTTGCGATATTGCCAGAGCCGGAGGAACGGTGCAGCGTACACCAAGACATGTGGATATATATTCCATTGTAATCGGGGATATTGATGGTGATAAAGTGACCATGAGCATCGAATGCGGTAAGGGTACATATATACGGTCACTATGCCGGGATATAGGTGAAAAATTGGGCTGCGGCGCGGTAATGGAACATTTGATAAGAACACGCAGCGGTGATTTTTATATTGATAAAGCCTATAGACTGTCTGAGATTGAGGCGGCGGCAAAGAATGGAAGCGTTGGGAAACTGATACTTCCGACAGAGACATTCTTTATGGATATTCCGGCATTTAGGGTTAAGACTGAAATGGCAGTGGCAATAGATAACGGTAACATGCTTCCTCTGGATGCGTTTGAAACTGCCGGTGGAGAAATACCGGTAGATGGAGACAGGATAAGAGTTATAAACGACCGTGGGAATTTTGTGGCGGTATATGCGTATAAATCAAACAGAAGGGCTTTTGTCCCGGAGAAGATGTTTTTATGAGCATGGTGATAGTTACTGATCCTAAGGAAATCAGCGTAAAAGAAAAGACTGCCGTTGCAATAGGAAAATTCGACGGCATCCATATCGGACATAAAAAGATACTTTCGGAACTGTTAAAGGCCGGTGAAAAAGGGTTAAAAACAGTTATCTTTACTTTTGAGCCTTCACCGGAAATCTTTTTTGGAGCACCGGATTGTGGAGCATTAATGACAAGGGATGAGAAAAGAGAATATCTTGAGTCATACGGGATAGATATGCTGATAGAGTATCCTATGAATGAGGAGACCTCAGCTGTTGAGCCGGAACTCTTTATAAGGAAATGCCTGAAGGAACAGCTGAATATGGGATTTATCGCAGCAGGATCGGACCTGTCCTACGGAAAAGGCGGAAAGGGCGATTTTAGCCTGCTGGACAGCCTGAAGACAGAGCTTGAATATGAAACTGTCATGGTTGATAAAGTGCGCTATGGAGGATTTGTGGTAAGCTCCACCACCATAAGGAATGCTGTGGCCGGCGGCGATATGCGTACTGCGGAAGAAATGCTGGGGCGTCCATATTCATTCAGAGGAATAGTAACGACCGGAAAACAGCTTGGAAGGACGATTGGTTTTCCGACCGCTAATATAGAGCCGCTTCCTGGACGGGTGATACCCCCTTATGGTGCGTATTATTCTGATGTGGAACTTTCCGACGGACGGGTATTCAAGGCTGTGACAAACATAGGCTGCAAGCCGACTGTTAAGGATGATAAAAAGGTGAATATTGAGTCATACCTGCTGGATTTTTCCGGGGATATATATGGCGAAATGATCAATGTTATGCTGCGTGAGTTCAGGCGTCCGGAACAGAAATTTGCGGATCTGTATGAACTTAAAAATGTGCTTAGGGCAGATATAGCAGGGCGTAGGATTTAGCAATTTTACTACGAAAAGCAAAGTAGGGAATAATCTTTTGTGTAAAAATACATATTGCCACTTTTTACACTATAATTTAAACTCTATGATGTGTGAGTAGGATGAGTTGATTATATAAGAGTGATTTAGAAGACTGGGAGTATCCCGGGAGACGAGGATTGAGATGGGTTTCGCAGAGATAATGTCGTTATGCGCAGGACTGGGCCTGTTCCTGATGGGCATGACGCTGATGAGTGAAGGTATTGAAAAGGCAGCCGGTGCAAAGCTTCGTGGCATACTGGAGATGTTTACCACGAACAGGGTAACCGGAATGCTGGTGGGGCTTATATTTACGGCGATAATGCAGTCGTCATCAGCCTGTACATCTCTGGTGGTGAGCTTCGTTAACTCAGGTCTTATGACTCTGTTTCAGGCAGCCGGTGTCATATTCGGTGCCAATATCGGTACTACTGTTACTTCACAGCTTGTTTCATTTAATCTTTCAGCATATGCACCTATCATACTTATCACAGGCGTTGTGGTATCAATGGTGGCAAAGAATCAGTTTGTACAGAGAATCGCTGATATCGTTGCCGGCTTCGGCGTACTTTTCTTAGGTATTTCCACCATGTCTTCGGGTATGAGTGCTCTTAAGGATTCCGAACAGGTGATAAATCTTCTTTCAGGACTTGAAAATCCGTTCTTGGCTGTGATAGCAGGTCTGGTGATAACGGCTATTGTACAGAGCTCTTCTGTTACAGTATCGCTGGTACTCCTTATGGCACAGCAGGGCTTATTCGGGGATGTAAACATCTGTCTGTATATAGTGCTTGGATGTAACATAGGTGCCTGCACCACTGCACTTTTGGCATCGCTTGCAGGTAAGAAAGATGCAAAGCGTGCGGCTATGATCCACCTTCTGTTCAATGTGATCGGTACAGTGATAATGTTCATTATTTTTCAGATTGCCGTTGATCCCATTTCGATGTGGCTGCATAGTTTCTCAGCAGATGAGGGAAGATTTGTGGCAAATGCGCACACTATCATAAAGATTTCACAGGTTATAATGCTTCTTCCTTTCTCAAATTGGATAGTAAAGCTTACTTATCTTATTATTCCCGGAAAAGACGAGAAGGTTGGTTACAGGGATACCTTCCAGCTTAAGTATATCGGCAATAAGGTGATCTTCAATCCTTCGACTGCTGTAGTTGATGGTCTCAAGGAGCTGGAACGAATGGCTTCCCTTGCCAGCGACAACTTAAACCGTGCCATGAACGCGCTGGTTACTCTGGATGAAGAGGATATACAGGAAGTCCGGGACATGGAGGAAAATATCAATTTCTTAAACAGGTCAATAACCGGTTATCTTATCAAGATAAACCAGTCTCCGCTTCCTATAGACGACCTTCAGGGCTTGGGGTCCCTTTTCCATGTGGCCAATGATATTGAACGTATAGGCGACCATGCTGAAAATATTGCGGAATTTGCAGAACGCAGGAAGAAAACGGGAGCATCATTCAGTGATGATGCCATAAAGGAAATGACGGAGCTGCTTAATCTGGTAAACGACCTGATGGGACAGGCGATAAAAGTTATCGTGGGTTCCGGCAGCGAGGAAGATATGGAGCGTATGTCTGCCATGGAAGATGCCATTGATGCCAAGGAAAAAGAAATCCAGCAGCATCATGTGGACAGGCTTACAAGGCAGGAGTGTTCACCTGAGGCAGGAATGATCTTTTCAGATGTTGCAACCTCGCTTGAGAGGGTGGGTGACCACGCGTTTAATATCGCTGTCTATATCATAAAGAGAGAAAATACAGAGTGAAGATGCCTTGCGGATATGGTTTCAGGTTTACCGTAATTCCTGGTTAAACTTGTCCGCATAATGCTATATAATGTAATATCATGAATAGAAAGAGACTTAAAATTACCGCTGCGGCAGGCTCCGTTGCGGTTATATGTTTATTAATGGTTTTGATGTTTGGACAGGAGTGGCTGGATGATGATGCAGACATTCCTGCTGTTTCTGAGGATAGTCTGTCGTTAGCTGACCTTTCTGATGAGTCCCTATCGGACGATGAAGCTCTTAAAGTAGTTGACCTTCCTATAATGCAGGCGCTTAGCAGAAATGCGGCCGTAGGTGTTACAGGATATGTTGATGCAGGCAATCCCTGCGCATTGGCGGGGATAGAGGCGGATATTGATGCGGTAATTTCACAGCAGAATGCCATAGAAGAGGAGATAAGTATCTACGGTTACCAGAATCTTGGCATTGCAGTTGTTGATAACCATTTGAATGTGCGTAAGGCGCCTGTTGACGGAGATCTGGTGGGCAAGATGTCAAACGGAGCAGCATGTGAAATTCTTGATGTTACGGAAGACGGCTGGGCGCATATTAAATCCGGCTCTGTGGAGGGCTATGTCAGCGCAGAATATCTTCTTACCGGAACAGCAGCACTTGCTAAGGCCCGTGAGGTTATAGATACTATTGCAGTAGTCAATACCACTACCCTGAGAGTAAGGGAGGAGCCTAATACCGAGGCTCCCGTCATTACTCTGATTCCCGAGGGTGAGGAGATGCTGGTGACGGGGTATGCTGATGGCTGGGTACAGTTCGAGCTGGATGACGAGACCGCTTATGTTTCTCTTGATTATGTATGTATAGAAGAAAAGCTTGCAACAGCTGTTACCATGAAGGAACTCTTATATGGCAACGGTATATCGGATACCAGGGTCAGCCTGGTTGAATATGCCAAGCAGTTTGTGGGCAATCCTTATGTGTGGGGCGGCACATCTCTTACGAAGGGGTGCGATTGCTCAGGGTTTGTGCTTAGTATATATAAAAAATACGGTGTAACTCTTCCGCATCATGCTGCTACCCAGGCAAATTACGGGACCAAAGTGGATGATTCCACTATACGCCCCGGGGATTTGATATTTTATTCCAAAGGCGGACGCATAAACCATGTGGGCATTTATATCGGCAATGGACAGGTTTTACATGCATCTAGTCCAAAGACAGGAATAAAGATATCCAGCATGTATTACCGACAGCCGGCTAAGATGGTATCATTATTGCCCTAGATTTTTGATGTTTACATTTCAAAAACGGAGTGGTATAATACGCATTTGTGTGGACACAGTGTCTGCATTACGTTAACCTAACCGGTTCTGAGAATATGGACTTCCGACCGTACTCACGGATCCGGCTGAATTAAAAGTAAAGGAGAAAAGAAATGATTTCAGCAGAAAAGAAACAGGCAATTATGAAAGAGTATGCTCGCTCAGAGGGAGACACAGGATCTCCTGAAGTACAGATCGCAGTACTCTCAGCAAGGATCGAGGAGCTTACAGCTCATCTTAAGAGTCACCCCGGTGATCACCACTCAAGACGCGGTATGTATCAGATGATCGGACGCAGGCGTGGACTTCTCAATTATCTCCAGAATGTTGATATTGAGAGATACCGTGCAATCGTTGAGAAGCTTGGCTTAAGAAGATAATTGTTCCGAATGTTAAAGACGGTTGGCAGCAGAATGAGATGTTGCCATCCGTTTTTGCATATATGAAAAAAGGATGCGGCTGGAAGAATCGGCAGATGCTGAACAGTTGCAAAATGGATGATGGCCATTCGCGAGACCACTGAAGAGAACGAAGTAAAAACAAGAATTGTTTTCTTCAGTGTTTTCGGGAGGTCGGATTCCGCAAGAAGCCTTTAATGGCAGAAGGAGGAAAAATGTTTAAAACTTACAGTATTGAAGTAGGCGGCAAGACACTCTCCGTTGATATCGGAAGGGTATCTGCACAGGCAAACGGAGCAGCATTTATGCATTACGGGGATACCACAGTGCTTTCAACAGCAACTGCATCCGAAAAGCCTCGTGATGGTATCGATTTCTTCCCTCTCTCAGTTGAGTATGAGGAGAAGTACTATGCAGTAGGTAAGATGCCCGGTGGATTCAACAAGCGTGAAGGTAAGGCATCTGAGAATGCGGTACTTACGAGTCGTGTTATTGACCGTCCTATGAGACCTTTATTCCCGAAAGATTACAGAAATGATGTTACTCTCAATAACCTCGTAATGAGTGTTGATCCCGAGTGCAGACCTGAGTTGGTAGCTATGCTGGGTTCTGCTATTGCTACATGTATTTCAGATATCCCCTTCGATGGCCCCTGTGCAATGACACAGGTTGGTATGGATGATAACGGTGAGTTTATCATCAATCCTAGTCAGGAAGCATGGAACAAGGGTGACTTAAAGCTTACCGTTGCTTCTACATCACAGAAGGTAATAATGATCGAGGCCGGTGCAAACGAGATTCCCGAGTCAAGGATGCTTGAGGCTATCTATATGGCTCATGATCAAAACCAGAAGCTTATCGAGTGGATCAGGGGAATCGTTGCCGAGGTTGGTAAGGAGAAGCATGAGTATACAAGCTGTGCTATTCCTGAAGAACTTTTCGCTGCTATTAAAGAGGTTGAGCCTCCTGCAGATATGGAAGTGCTTATGTTCTCACCTGAGAAGCAGGAGAGGGAAGCACGCATCAGAAATCTCAAGGATACCCTTGCAGAGAAGTTTGCTGACAAGGAAGAGTGGCTTCCTCTCATAGATGAGGCTGTTTACCAGTATGAGAAGAAGACTGTACGCAAAATGATCCTTAAGGATCACAAGCGTCCTGACGGAAGAGAGCTGACACAGATCAGACCTCTTGCTGCTGAGGTTGATATCATCCCCAGAGTACATGGCTCAGCTATGTTTACCAGAGGACAGACTCAGATTTGTGATGTCGTTACGCTTGCTCCTCTTTCCGAGGTTCAGAAGGTCGAGGGACTTGACGAGTTCGTAAAGAATAAGAGATACATACATCAGTACAATTTCCCTGCATATTCCGTAGGTGAGACAAAGGTATCAAGAGGCCCCGGACGCCGTGAGATCGGTCATGGTGCGCTTGCTGAGCGTGCGCTTCTTCCGGTACTTCCTTCAGAGGAAGAGTTCCCTTATGCAATAAGGGCTGTGTCCGAGACATTTGAATCTAACGGTTCCACATCAATGGCTTCTACCTGTGCATCCTGTATGTCTCTTATGGCAGCAGGTGTGCCTATTAAGAAGATGGTTGCAGGTATTTCCTGTGGTCTTGTAACAGGCGAGACTGATGATGATTTTGTACTGCTTACTGATATCCAGGGTCTGGAAGATTTCTTCGGCGACATGGATTTCAAGGTAACAGGTACTAAGGATGGTATCACAGCTATCCAGATGGATATCAAGATCCATGGTCTGACCCGTCCTATCGTAGAGGGCGCTATAGCAAGATGCCGTGATGCCAGACTCTTCATTATGGAGAACTGCATGAAGAAGGCCATAGCTGAGCCCAGGAAGGAAGTCAATGCATATGCACCTAAGATCAACCGCATCCAGATCGATCCTGAGAAGATCGGTGATGTAGTAGGTCAGAGAGGTAAGACCATTAACGAGATCATAGCACGCACAGGCGTGAAGATTGATATCAATGAGGAAGGTGCAGTAAGTATCTGCGGTACAGATAAGGACGCAATGGCTGAGGCACAGAAGATGATTGAGACCATTGTTACTGATTTTGAGGCTGGTCAGATTTTCTCCGGAAAGGTTGTTTCCATAAAGGACTTCGGTTGCTTTGTTGAGTTTGCTCCCGGCAAGGAGGGAATGGTTCATATTTCAAGGATTGCAGACCGCAGGATCGATAAGGTAGAGGATGTGCTTGCTATTGGTGATGAAGTGAAGGTGGTCTGCCTCGGTAAGGATAAGATGGGACGCATGAGCTTCTCCATCAAGGATTGTTCACAGATTTAACAGAGGGTTGTACTATGAAATGTCCTTTTTGCGGATATGCTGAAACAAAAGTATCAGATTCAAGACCGGCGGATGATGATTCTTCCATCAGACGCCGCAGGATCTGCCTTGAGTGCAATAAGCGCTTTTCCACGATTGAGAAAGTGGTGACAATACCGCTTATCATCATTAAAAAAGATAACAATCGTGAAGCGTATAACAGAAGAAAGATAGAAGATGGTATACTCAGGGCTTGCCACAAGCGTCCCATAAGTGCGGACCAGCTTACCAACATAGTGGATGAAGTCGAGACAGAGCTTTTCTCTATGGAGGATAAGGAAATCGCAAGCAGTGTTGTGGGAGAGCTGGTTATGAACAAGCTCAAGGAAATCGACGCTGTTGCCTATGTCAGGTTTGCTTCTGTATATAGAGAATTCAGGGATGTGAATGTATTTGTTGACGAGCTGAAAAAGACGCTCGGAATCTGATCTGTGAGGATGTAAAAGGCTCTTCTGCTACGCAGAAGGGCTTTTTTATATATCATCAGGATTTTTCCGGGAAAGCATACACTCAAAAATCTGGTATAATCATTGATGTATGGCAGTAATGTGATCTGTGGGTGAATGGGATGAAAAATAAAGATTCAGAAAAAAAAGAAAGGTTTGAATTTGGGGCCTTTTCTTATGAGGATAAAGTGGTTGCTGATGATGCTGAAAGAGAGCTTAAGCGCATACAGAAGCTGGAGCAGCAGATAGATTATTCTAAGCCAAAGGTGGTGCATCTCCTTTATGACAAGATGATAAATGCATCATCATTGCGTACACCCGAAGGACTGGTATACATGTATGAAATGTACGGTTTTCTTAAAGATCACTCCACAGAGTTAGATCATGAATTAAAGGGGATCCCGGTAGAAATGTTTACGGGGATAACAAGGACACGGGAAAATGTAAATGATGGTGTGAATGATCTTAAGCTTACGGAGGAGAATTTTAATAAACTGAGACGGAGCCTGAGGCGCGAAAAACAGGAAAGCAGAAATAAAATACTGTCACATAGGATAGTGATAGCTTTTCTTGCAGCAGCTATCGTAGTAATGTTTATTATAGCTTTCAAGAGCGATACTCCTAATATTCTGAATTATGAAACTGCACTCCAGAATAAATATGCGGCCTGGGATGCAGAGCTGACAGAGAGGGAGGCTGCTCTTCGGGAAAAGACTGCAGAAATTCAGGCTCAGTAAAATACAGAAGGTGATGACAATGTCAAAACAGACAATACTGATTGTGGATGATGAAAGCAGGATGCGAAAGCTTCTGTCAGACTTTCTTACTAAAACGGGCTATAGTGTGCTGGAAGCAGAGAATGGAAAACAGGCCATGGAGATTTTCTACAGGGAAAAAGATATTTCTCTGATGATCCTGGATGTAATGATGCCGGAAATGGACGGCTGGGAAGTCTGCAGGGAGATAAGGAAATCCTCAGATCTTCCAATCATAATGCTGACAGCAAGGGCAGAAGAAAAGGATGAGCTTTTAGGATTTAAACTTGGAGTTGATGAATATATATCAAAGCCCTTTTCACCAAAGATTCTCGTTGCGAGAGTGGAAGCGATACTCAGGCGTACTTCTGAGCCGGCCAGTGAGGAAATGGTAGAATGCGGCGCAATACGGGTGGATCAGACTGCACATATCGTATATGTGGATGGAGAACCGATAGAATTAAGCGTCAAGGAATTTGAATTGTTAGTGTACTTTATGGAGAATAAGGGCATTGCCCTGTCTCGAGAAAGGATACTTAACAGTGTATGGAATTATGATTATTTCGGAGATGCCAGGACTATAGATACCCATGTGAAGAAACTCAGGAGCAAGCTGGGGGTAAGGGGCAGCTATATACATACGATATGGGGTCTTGGATACAAGTTTGAACCGGAGAAGTGAGTCGGACATGCTTCAGATTAAAAAGTATAGTATTTCCTTAAAAGGAGAGCTTATTCTTATTTTTGTTTTGCTGCTTGCTGGGACGGTGGCTGTCTGCGGTGTTGTTAATGCTTTTTTTCTGGAGGATTTTTATCTCCGGGATAAAGAAAAAAAACTGGTGGAGACCTATACGACGCTGAAAAGCAGCTATGATGCAGGAACCATCGGAACCGATGAATTTAATTCGGAAATGATCAAAATATGCAGCATCAATAATATGGATTTCATAATAACGGATGCTGCGTCTAATACCGTATACTCAACCATGAGTGATTCAGAACAAATCACAATGCAGCTCAGAGGCTTAATCTTTGAACGGGAACAGAGCAGTTCAGAAATACTGGCCAGCGCTGAAAACTATGTGATATCCAAAGTGAGGGACTCCTATAGCGGCGGTGAATATATGATAATATGGGGAAATATGGATATTGATAATTTTTTCCTTATCAGGACGCCAATGGAGAGTATAAGGGAAAGCGTAAAGATGTCTATACGATTTTTCCATATAGTCGGCATAATTGCCGTTCTGGTGTCGGCTGTAGTAATTTGGTTTGCAGCCAAAAAGATAACAGATCCCGTGGAAAAGCTGTCGAGGATTTCCAGGCAGGTCAGTGAGCTTGATTTCAGCGAAAAATATGACGGCAGAGGTGCAAAAGAAATAGCCATGCTGGGGGCTGATATCAATTCAATGTCTGAAAAGCTGGAAACTACCATATCAGACCTTAAGAGCACGCAGCTGGAGCTGTTAAAGGATATTGAGGAAAGGGAGCGTGCTGATGAGAGAAGATCAGAGTTTATAGCTAATGTTTCCCATGAGCTCAAGACTCCCATAGCCCTTGTAAAAGGATATGCCGAAGGGCTTAAGGAGGGAGTAAATGAGGACTCAGAAAGCCGTGAATTCTATTGTGATGTGATAATGGATGAAGCTGAAAAAATGGACCATCTTGTTAAGCGGCTCATATTATTAAACCAGGTAGAGAGCGGCAGGGATGGAATGGTGATGGAACGCTTCGATATAAATGAGCTTATCGTGAACTGCATACAGTCCTTTGCGGTGGTGACAGAGGAAGCAGGAATAAAGATTTTTTATACAGAGAAAAAAGGCTTGTTTGTATGGGCTGACGAGTATCAGGCGGAGGAGGCTTTAAGGAACTATATCAGCAATGCAATACATTATTGCAGTGGTGAAAAGGAGATACATATAAAGGCAGATCATGAAGGTGATGCTGTAAGAGTAAGTGTTTTTAACAGCGGTACTCCTATTCCAGAGGAAAGCCTGGACAGAATCTGGGAAAAATTCTATAAAGTGGACAGAGCAAGGACCAGGGAATATGGCGGCAGCGGACTGGGACTTTCTATTGTGAAAGCTATAATGGAGTCCATGAAGGGGCGGTATGGCGTGATAAATTATGATGATGGAGTGGAATTCTGGTGCGAATTCGCCACAAAATAGCCTACTTGTCGGAGCTGTCTGCAAATGATAGAATTGTCTTAGTTGTCCGGTTAAGATTGTATAATAGCTTTTCAGTGTGCAGGTATGTACATGTTAAAGCAATGTAAATAAGAGGAAGAAAGTGAAAATTCAGAAAAATCCGAAAAAACTGAAAAGAACGATTCGATTTTTGATCCTCGGTCTGGCGATGCTAAGTCTTTGTGGCTGTGGCAATGCAATCCCTGATCTTCCGGAGGAAGATATGCGGAAGGTTGAAGAGTATGCGGCGGGGCTGCTTTTAAAATATGATGCAAATTACTCAGAATCGATGGTGACCGAAGAAGAATATGCGGAAGAGCAGGCAAAGCTGGAACGAAAGGCAGCGATGCAGGCACAGGCGGCAGAACTACGCAGGCAGGAGGAAGCTGCAAGGCAGGAAGAGGATAAGGACAGTGACGGGGATTCGGGAGACGGCTCATCTGAAGTGCTTCCGCCGGAGCCTGTTTATACTGATATAGATGAATTTTTCGGAATAAGCGGCATAGATATTGAGAGCGCAGGATATACAGTCTGTGATAAGTATCCGGAGGCTACAGCGGAGGGGGACTGGCAGGGAATCGTGACAGCATCCCCGGGAAATAAGCTTGTTGTCTTTAAATTTTCGGCAGTTAATTCATCCGGTGAGGATAAGCTGCTGGATATGGCTTCACTGGATTCGCATTTTGCATTTAAACTGGGGGACGGAAGTACAAAAGCTGCGCTTACCACCCTGCTTTTAAATGACCTATCGTCATGCCGTGAGACAATATCAGCCGGTGCGGACGACGAGCTGGTGCTTTTAATAGAGGTGGAGGAGTCAAAATCGGATGTGTCTTCGGTAACTATGGTGATGAGAAATGGTACTGACCGTGCCGAGTTATCGCTTGAGCCATAACTATTGGATAAAAATAGACAAAATAAGTGGACTTTTGAAAGAATATTTTGTATAATGTTCATGATGTCGTGAGAGATAGCTTGAGCGATTCAGGAACAGCGTTTTGTTTAGCAGCTGTTTCTTAATGAAAAAACAGAAGAGGTGGAGCGTATGGATACAAAGATACTACTTGAAAACGGCACCAATGAGCTGGAGATTCTTGAGTTCATGCTTGATGGCAATTCCTACGGAATAAATGTTGCCAAGATTCGTGAGATAATTCCTTACCAGGCAGTAACTCCGGTTCCTAATTCACATCCTTCGGTAGAGGGCGTGTTCATGCCTCGTGAAAGCATGATTACAGCAATAGACCTTAAGAACTGCCTTCAGCGAGGACAGTCAGAGCCTAAGGGACTCTTCATTATCACTAATTTCAACGGACTTAATATGGCATTTCATGTTGATTCCGTTATCGGAATATACCGTGTATCCTGGACTGAGATCATAAAGCCTGATTCGACTATCAATAATACCGAAGACGGTGTATCCACCGGTATCATAAAGAAAGACGGAAAGCTTATAATCATTCTCGATTTCGAGAAGATCGTTACTGATATCAATCCGGAGACCGGCCTCAAGGTACAGGAGATCGATGAGATGGGCAGGCGTTCAAGAAATGAGACACCTATCCTTATAGCTGAAGATTCAGCACTGCTTAATAAGCTTATAGTTGAGAGCCTCCGCAGGGCCGGATATGTGAATACTACACATACCGAGAACGGCCAGCAGGCATGGGATCATCTTGCAATGTGGAAAGCACAGGGCACCATTGCAAAGAACTGCCAGTGTGTTATCACCGATATCGAGATGCCACAGATGGATGGGCACAGGCTTACAAAACTCATAAAAGAAGATGATGAATTAAAGGATATCCCTGTTGTAATCTTCTCATCTCTGATAAATACAGAAATGCGTCGCAAGGGTGAGCAGCTTGGTGCGGATGCACAGCTTACCAAGCCTGAGATAGGAAATCTTGTGCGTACTATCGATAATATTCTTGGCATAAACGGAAACGCTGAGGCTGAATAGTAAAGTGATATAATAGCGAAATTAACGGAGCATCCCTTCTTTTGAAGGGGTGCTTTTTATGATTAGACAGGAAATAGGGAATCCGATAAGAGGTCAGCTCTGTGCGGTGCAGGAGTGCATGCGGACAGAAGATTTTGTTACAAATACAGCAGATTTATGGTAAAATGAATTGGTCGTGTATATTCACGCGCTGCTGCAAAAAGTGGTTTTTAGCAGGTTACGACACCGAGGATTTTGATATGAGTGCAGAAGAAGAGTACCTTGATCAATTACTTGCTCAGGCATTAAATCCTAAAAAAGATAATAAGAAACCGGAAGAAAAAAAGGACCCCGTTGTTACCGAAGTATTGGAAGATACATCAGACTCGACAGTAACAGAGGAAAATCCTGCTACAGAAACAGAGGAATCTTCCGGTGATTTTGTTGTGCCGCAGGTTTTTGATATGCCGGAGCTGGATCTAAACTCACAGGGGGCAAAGGATTTTAATCTGGATGGCATATCTGCTGATGAGCTTGCAAGTGAGATCGAAGCATTTGAGGAGGATGCTGATGACAGCGTTCTTCCTACCGGTGAGGGCGCAGGGTACGATATACCCGGTGATGTTCCCGAAGCTGCAGAGCCTTTGGGCGATGTTTCAGGAATCGGAGATATATCCGATACTGCAGATATCGCATCTGATGGAACAGGTGCTTATGACACCGCAGTTGAAGGCAGTGAAGACACATTCGATAGTGCTGAAAATGCATCCAATGGAATTGATACAGAAGACACTGCATTTGATAGCAGTGAAGATATGCCCGGTGTTACAGAACCTGTAAGCGGAGCGGATGCTGTTCTTGAGGGAGTCGGGGCATTAGATGGTGATGATCAGCCTGATGAGGTTTTGACTGATGAAACTCTGGCCGGTGAAGAGAATGCAGAAGCTTATTCAGATGAAGGAAAAAGCGATGGTGAGTTAAGTGATGCATTAACTGAAATGCAGGAAGATATCCCGGAGGATTTATCGGAAGAGGTTCAGGAAGATACAGGCGATTATGAGGTACCGGAAGCAGAACCTGCCGATAATGATGAGGCAGAAGCTGATGCGGCTGATGATATCAGTGGGATCGCTGATATCAACGCAGTCGATGATCTGTTATCCGGTGTCGGTGAAGCAGGTAGTATTGATGATGAAGCTATCTCTGATTTCTCGGAAGATGTTGATGCTGAGGGTGAAGCTGATGACCTGATGTCCCTTCTTAAAAGCGATAGCACGGGAAATGAAGATATACAAAGTGATTTAAGTGCACTGGCAGATATGGATCCTGATGACATTGAGGCACGCATAGCCGCCGCAGAGGCGGATGTCCCGGGGGAGAGCATGCCGAGTACTGACGGGGATGCAGACATACTTGATATGCTTTCCGATATGGATGTGCTGGACGGGGATCTTGGCGATATAAAAGAAGTTCTTGAGAAATCTGACAATAACGAGGCGTTGAGTGCCGATCTGTTAAAAGAGCCGGATGTCGGTCCGGGTAGCTTTGATGATGATTCTGACGAAGAAGAGTCTGAAGGCGGAAAGAAATCCCGGAAGAAGAAAAAGAAAGAAAAGAAAAAGAAGGAAAAGGGTTCCTTCTTTGCGAAGCTTTTCGGAAAAAATAAAAAGGACAAAGACACAGAATCAGATTCAGAAGCAGAAGCTGAGAGAAATGTGTCAGTTGAAGAAACTGACAGCGGCGTATCGTCAGATATGGAGCTATTGGATGATGTGTCGGATATACCTGGTGAAGTCTCAGATGATCCTGCTGCCGGTGCAGACAGCGGTGATGATGCCACAGACAGTAAGAATAATAAAAAGAAGAAAAAAGAGAAGGGCGAAAAAAAGAAAGGCCTTATAGCTACTCTTTTAGAGGCAGTATTTTACGAGGAAGATGAAGAAGGATCTCCCGAAGAAAATGCCACTAAGCTCAGCGATGAAAACAAGCAGATACTGAACGAGCTTGATGCCGAAGGGGAGGAAAAGGGCAAGAAAAAGAAGAAAAAGAAAGAAAAGAAACCTAAGGAAAAGAAGCCAAAGAAACCCAGAGAAAAGAAACCTAAAAAAGAAAAGCCTGCAGGAGAAGCAGAGCAGGGGCCAAAGATACCGAAAAAATATATCATAAGAACTGCTGCTTTTGCTGTATCTGTATTGGCTGCGGTCATAGTACTGGCTGTAATTTTGCCTAAGGCAAATGTTATGAAATCTGCAAGAACGGCATACTACGATCATGATTATAAAGAAGCTTTTTATTCCATGTATGGAAAGAAGCTGAATGAAAGCGACCAGCTGATATATGACCGTTCCAAGACTATCATACTTATGGATCGTAAGTATGAATCATACGGACAGTATAAGGCTATGGGAATGAATGATAAGGCTCTTGATGCTCTCTTCCAGGGCTTAAAGCGTTACGAAGCACTTAAATCCGACGCAGAGACATTAGGGGTGATAGGCGACATTGATTCCACCAGAGACAGTATACTGCTCGCACTTCAGAATGATTATGGCGTGTCGGAAGAACAGGCTATGGAAATAATCGGTTATAGCAAGACTGACTACACCGGTGCGGTAAATGCCATACTGCGCGGTGAACCATACGTGAAGATGCAGGATGCAGTGAATGCGATGTACGGTCTTGGCGGGGGAGAAAACGCAGCACCGGAAGCAGCTGAAGAGAGCGATCCTTCGGAGGCAGGTCTTCCCGATATGCTTCCCGAAGAAGAACAGTACATACTTGAGAATGGCACTGATCCAAACGGTTCGGATGAGACGGCGGTATCTGAAAACAGCACCGCAGAAGAGCCTGCACGGGAGGATGATACGGAGTCAAATACGCAGGAAAATGACAGGGCGGAAGAGAACGCAGCGGAACAGAATTCACCTGAACAGAATTCAACGAATATAATTGTTGACACGGATGATAACATTAAGGTGCAGATAGAGAGTACACAGTTTTAGTAAAAGAAAGAGAAGCTATGATAGCCATAATAGATTATGATGCAGGTAATATAAAAAGCGTAGAAAAGGCAGTATTGTCCTTCGGGGAAGAGGCTGTTGTCACCAGAGATACTGCTGTTATCAAATCAGCGGACAAGGTCATGCTCCCGGGGGTTGGGGTTTTCGGTGATGCCATGGGGAAGCTTGAGGAATACGGTCTTGTGCCGGTGATCCATCAGGTTATAGATGCAGGCACCCCGTTCATGGCTATCTGCGTTGGATTGCAGCTTCTTTTTGAAGGAAGCGAAGAGTCTCCCGGAAAAGAGGGCTTGGGGATTTTCAAGGGAAGGGTGCTTAGGATACCTGCAACAGACGGGATAAAAGTCCCCCAGATAGGCTGGAATTCGCTGCATCTGGAGAATAAGTCCGTATTATTAAATGGAATAGATGAAGGCTCATATGTGTATTTCGTCCATTCTTTTTACCTGAAAGCCGATGATGAGAGCATAGTGACTTCTTCCGTAGAGTATGGGACGCATATACATGCATCCGTGGAAAGGGGAAATGTGTTCGCAACCCAGTTCCATCCGGAGAAGAGCTCGTCGGTGGGACTAAAGATACTTGAGAATTTTATTAAACTATGAGGTGACTTTTAATGCACACTAAGAGGATAATCCCCTGCCTTGATGTAAACGGCGGGCGTGTTGTTAAGGGGATAAATTTTGTCAATCTTGTGGATGCCGGTGATCCGGTAAGTGTAGCTGCGGCTTATGATGCCGCCGGTGCCGATGAGCTGGTTTTCCTGGATATAACTGCATCAAGCGATGCAAGGGCTACGGTGGTGGACATGGTAAGGCGTGTTGCCGAGCAGGTGTTCATACCTTTTACTGTAGGCGGCGGGATCAGGACCGTTGATGATTTCAGGGCACTGTTACGTGAAGGCGCAGACAAGATATCTGTTAATTCCGCAGCGATAATGAATCCTGATCTTATATCCGATGCTGCGGATAAATTCGGATCACAGTGTGTGGTAGTGGCGATCGATGCAAAAAGGCGTGAAGGTTCTGATGGCTGGAATATCTATAAAAACGGCGGAAGAGTAGATATGGGTATAGATGCCGTGGAGTGGGCTATGAAGGCCTGCAGCCTGGGGGCGGGAGAGATACTGCTTACGAGCATGGACTGCGATGGGACCAAGGCAGGATATGATATCGAGCTTACAAAGGCAATATCGGAGAATGTTTCCGTACCCGTGATAGCATCAGGCGGAGCTGGAACGATGGAACATTTCTATGATGCGCTGACAGAAGGTGGTGCTGACGCAGCTCTTGCGGCATCACTTTTCCATTTTAAAGAGCTGGAAATAAAAGACTTGAAGAAATACTTAAGAGACCGCGGAGTATCCGTGAGGCTGTAAAGGAAGGTGGGAATTTGGCACCTATATCCAATGACTGGGCCGAGGCTCTGTCGGCTGAATTTAATAAGGATTATTACAAAAGACTTTATCAGAAGGTCAGGGATGAATATCATTCACATCTGATATATCCGCCGGCAGCAGACCTTTTCAACGCTTTTCACCTGACACCTCTGCATGAGGTCAAGGTGGTGATACTGGGGCAGGATCCGTACATAAACGAAGGGCAGGCACATGGACTGTGCTTTTCAGTAAAGAAACCTACCGAGCCTCCACCTTCGCTGCAGAATATATATCAGGAGCTTCATGATGACCTTGGGTGCAGCATCCCTGCATCGGGCGACCTGACCAAGTGGGCTAAGCAGGGGGTACTGCTTTTAAATACCGTACTGACAGTTCGTGCACATGAGTCCATGTCCCACAGAGGGATAGGCTGGGAGACATTTACGGATGCTGTGATAGAAAAGGTCAATGAGGAGGACCGACCTATAGTATTTATGCTGTGGGGAAGTCCTGCGGGCAAAAAGGCAGCTATGTTAAATAATCCGGCTCACCTGGTTTTGAGGGCACCGCATCCAAGCCCGCTGTCCGCGTACAGAGGCTTTTTCGGATGCAGGCATTTCAGCCGTGCAAATGAGTTTTTAAGGAGCCACGGTGTGAAAGAAATAGACTGGCAGATAGAAGACTGAATCCGGTTGCAGGAGATGTTCAAAACCTTTCAAAGTATTTGAAGATAGAGAGGCAGAGGATGGAGCCTTAAGGGTTCAGCATATTGTGATGTATCAGATATACCGGAAGGAAAGCGGCCGGAGGAGTATAAAACTAAGGAGAACGAAAACTATGGAAAAGAAACCTTTTTTTAGCAAAGCACAGATCGAGGAGATAGTAAAGATGTACCCCACGCCTTTTCATATATATGATGAAAAGGGACTTCGGGCCAATGCGGCAGCAGTAAAGGAAGCCTTCGCATGGAATAAGGGATATAAGGAGTTTTTTGCGGTAAAGGCGGAGCCCAATCCTTTTATTATGAAGGTATTAAAAGAGTTCGGTGTGGGTTCAGACTGCTCTTCCCTTACGGAACTTATGCTTGCCGAGAAGTGCGGCATTACAGGCAATGACATAATGTTTTCTTCAAACGATACGCCGGCAGAGGATTTTGAATATGCGGCAAAGATCGGGGCGACCATAAACCTTGATGATTTTTCACATATAGCATTCCTTGAAAAGGTTCTCGGAAAGCTTCCCGAAAGACTGAGCCTCAGGTACAATCCGGGCGGCATTGTAACCATAAGTAACGGCATTATGGATAATCCCGGTGATGCAAAGTACGGCATGACTAAGGCACAGCTTTTTGAGGCATACAGGATACTTAAGGATAAGGGTGTAAAAGAATTCGGCATGCATGCTTTCCTTGTAAGCAATACCGTTACCAATGATTATTATCCTGTGCTTGCAAAACAGCTTTTTGAGCTGGCAGTTGAAATAAAGAATGAGACAGGCGTAAGCCTTAATTTCATAAATCTTTCCGGCGGAGTCGGCATTGCTTACAAGCCGGAGCAGACACCTAATGATATAAAAGTTATCGGTGAGGGAGTACATAAAGTTTATGATGAGATACTTGTGCCTGCCGGTATGGGCGATGTTGAGATTTATACCGAGATGGGACGTTTCATGACCGGACCTTATGGCATGCTTGTTACCAAAGTTATTCATGAAAAGAAGATATACAAGGATTACATAGGTGTGGATGCCTGTGCGGTGAACCTTATGCGTCCTGCAATGTACGGTGCATATCATCATATAACAGTACTTGGGAAGGAAGATGCTCCCTGTGACCATAAGTATGATGTGACGGGATCTCTTTGCGAAAATAACGATAAGTTTGCGATAGACCGTATGCTTCCCGAGATAGAGATCGGTGACTACATTGCAATCCATGATACCGGTGCCCACGGATTTTCAATGGGTTACAATTACAATGGAAAGTTAAAGAGTGCGGAGCTTCTGCTTAAGGAAGACGGCAGTGTACAGTTGATAAGACGCAGGGAAGAACCGAAGGATTATTTTGCAACCCTTGACTGTTTCCCCGAGTTTTCAGATCTGGCGGAATAATGGTTTCAGGTTAAGCAGAGCATCAGAAACGGAATCGGAAAATGGAATCAGGTTATGTCAGATTAAATAAATATCTTGCGGAGTGCGGTATTGCATCGAGGCGTGAGGCAGACAGGCTCATCGAAGCAGGTAAGGTCAGCGTAAACGGCAAAAAGGCACATCTTGGCGATACGGTTACCGGTAGTGAGGACATCATTGCAAATGGCGTGCTTGTAAAGGGACCTGAGAGAAAGATCGTGGTAGCCTTTTATAAGCCTAAGGGTGTCACGGTAACAGCAGCGGATGAGCATGCGGAGGAGACAGTCTTTGACTATATCGATTTGAAAGAAAGGCTGACTTACGCGGGACGTCTGGATAAGGATTCAGAAGGTCTGTTACTGCTGACTAATGACGGTGCTCTTATTGAAGAGATGATGCGTGGGAAGAATGCCCATGAGAAGGAGTACATAGTATATCTTGACCATGAGGTAACTCAGGACGCTGTTGAGCGGCTGTCCAAGGGTGTTTACCTGACTGATATTCAGAAGAAGACCAGGCCCTGCCGTATAGAAAAGATCCGCAGAAATGTGGTCAGGATGGTGCTTACCCAGGGATTGAACAGGCAGATAAGACGCATGTGGAAGACCGAGAATTATGAGGTAAAGTCCCTTAAGCGTGTCAGGGTGGTAAATGTCGGACTCGGTGATTTAAGGCCCGGTGAGTACAGTATCCTGGATGATAAGCAGGTAAGTGCATTGAAAAAAGCTCTCCAAAAGGGGAAAGTGTGAAATAGATGAAGATAGGTATGTTTGACTCCGGTGTCGGAGGACTCACATTACTTCATGAGGCTTTACATGTCATGCCGGATGAGGCATATTTCTATTATGCGGATTCGGATCATGTTCCCTATGGGATAAGGGATAAAGAAGAAGTAGCGGAATACTCCGATGAGGCGGTTGAGTTTCTTCTGGAACAGGGGTGCGAAGCTATTGTTATTGCCTGCAATACGGCAACCTCTGTTGCAGCCAATCTTCTGAGAGGAAAATATTCTGTGCCCATCATTGGTGTGGAGCCTGCAGTAAAGCCGGCGGTGGAAATGAATTCTGACGGTCGCATTCTTGTTATCGCTACTCCCATAACAGTAAGAGAAAAAAAATTCAGGGATCTTTTAGACAGAGTGGATGACAGGCATAAAGTGGATATGCTTGCACTGCCTGAGCTTGTAAGCTTTGCGGAGCGTGGCGAGTTTGATTCGGAAAGTGTCAGCTCATATATTTCAAAGGAACTGGATAAATATATTTCTGAGCATTCGGAAAACGGTGTGGAGCTTAAGGACTACGACATACTTGTATTTGGCTGCACGCATTTCAACCATTTCGAAAGGGCATTAAGGCCATTTTTTAAAAAGGAACTGATAATGATAGACGGGGCGGAGGGAACCATAAGGAACCTTCAGCACATTATGTCGGAAAACGGAGCAAAGAGTGAGGGGAAAGGGTATGTCAGGTATTTTGTTTCCGGTAGAGAGGTGACCGGGACAGAGACGGCGGCATTTTATGAAAAGCTTTTGCAGCATCTGGATGCAGAATAGAATGACGCAGAATAGATTATTACTCATTCCATAAAAGAGGGGGAACGGATGGGGAGTTCGAAAAAGTGCAGGGAGATATCAGAGCATCTGTTTGAACTGCAGGATACGGAATACCGGGATTTTCAGTCTAAGCTGATACCAACGGTGGATGCGAAATGTTTTATCGGTGTGCGTACGCCGGATCTTAGAAAATATGCATCGGCCCTGGCAAAGCAGGAGGATATCGCGGTATTTTTAAATTCCCTGCCTCATAAATATTTTGACGAAAATCAGCTTCATGCTTTTATCATTTCCGGAATGAAGGATTATGACAGATGCATTGAAGAACTGAACAGATTTCTTCCTTATGTTGACAACTGGGCTACCTGTGACCAGATGTCGCCGAAGGTGTTCAAAAAGCACAGGACAGAACTGTTAGATCAGATAAGGGTGTGGATAGAAAGTGATCATACCTATACTGTCAGGTTTGGAATAGGGATGTTAATGGAGCATTACCTGGATGAGGATTTTGATCCGAAGTATCCGGCGCTGGCTGCAGCGATCCGTTCCGAAGAGTACTATATCAATATGATGATTGCATGGTATTTTGCCACCGCTCTTGCAAAGCAGTACGAGACCATACTTCCTTTTATTGAGGAAAGACGTCTGGACGCATGGACACACAATAAGTCCATACAGAAAGCCGTGGAAAGTAACCGTATCACTGCAGAGCAGAAAACGTATCTGAAGACTCTGAAGGTTAAATAAGATCTTTCTTTAGTCGTTTTTCTTTACCAACTCCCCGGCCCAGTCTACGGCATCATCTATGTGGGGACGGAAATTTTCTTTGCCGATAAGTTCTACAAAGCCGCCCTTCTGCATCGTGTGCATGGGCTGCTCGTTGACATGAGAGAACACAAGCTGGATCCCGGCTTCTTTGCACCTTCCATGGAATTCTTCAAGGGTGTGCATAGCGGAAGCGTCAAGTGCAGGTACACCGCGCATCCTCAAGATTATGACTTTTGTACTCTTGCTGAAATCGATGGCAGCAATCTGGTCAGTTGCACCGAAGAAGAGCGGACCGGAAATCTCATATACACGGACATGCTTGGGCAGGGGCTTTAAGTTCATACCATCGGGATCCTCATCGGGATCGTAAGAAACCCAGCCTTCGATATGTGTTTCCTCGCTCATGCGTTTCATGAAGAGTATCAGTGCTATTCCCATTCCTACTTCGATAGCTATTACTAGGTCAAAAGCAACTGTAAGTACGAAAGTCGTGATCAGTACTATGATGTCGCTCTTGGGAGCTGTCTTGCAGAGATGCACAAAGGTTCTCCACTGGCACATATTATAGGCAACCATAAAAAGGATCGCTGCTATTGTGGGCATGGGGATAAGTGATGCATAGGGCATCAGTACTACGAGGACTAGCACAAGCACTATGGCATGTACTATTCCGGCGATGGGTGTGCGGCCCCCGTTCTTTATATTGGCTGCGGTTCTTGCGATAGCACCGGTAGCGGGGATGCCGCCGAATAAGGCTGAACCGATATTTCCCACTCCCTGTGCAATAAGCTCCATATTGGAACGGTGATGGGAGTTTATCATTGAGTCTGCTACAACGCAGGAAAGCAGGGATTCAATAGCTGCCAAAATAGCTATGGTAAAGCCGTCTGATGCCACTTCCTTAACTGCGGCAAGGCTAAATTCAGGCATATGGAAGGTCGGAAGACTGTTGCTTATGGTGTAGAGATCGCCGATTGTGTTTACGGGCATGGCTGTGAATTTTACCAGGAGTATTCCTACGATAACGGCTATCAGCGAGCCGGGGATCTTTTCACTGACCTTGGGCCAGAGTATCAGTATCACAAGGCTTATGCCACCTACAAGCAGAGTATAGGGATTGAATGTTGATATATTAAAGACAATGGCTTTTATCTTGTCCATAGTCTCTATGGTCTCGGTACCGGCAGGGTAAGTAAGTCCCAGGAAATCTTTAAGCTGTCCTATAAGTATTGTAACAGCTATGCCGGAGGTGAAACCTGTGGTAATGGTATAAGGTATGAATTTTATAAGACCGCCAAGTCTGAAAGCTCCCATGAGTATCAGCAGGATGCCGGCTATGATGGTTGCCAACATAAGACCTTCCATTCCGTTTCTGGCTACGATCCCGGCTACTATGGTGGCAAAGGCGGCGGTAGGTCCTGCAATCTGCACACGGCTTCCCCCCAGGAAGGAGATTATGAATCCGGCAACAATGGCTGTGTAAAGGCCTTCCTCCGGACGTACGCCCGATGCTAGTGCCAGGGCTATCGAAAGGGGCAGGGCGATTATTGCCACAATTATGCCGCTTACAAAGTCGGTCACAAACTGCTTTCCGCTGTAGTGCTTCATTGTGCTAAAGAGCATGGGTTTTATTTTGTCTTTGCTGTTCATGGTTTTTTCCTTATCTGTAATTATTTAATAATATCTGTTTGATCCGTATCTGCTTAATATATCTGTTTATTCAGACATACTTTGCATACAGGTTAATATATACGGCTGACTGACGGTTCGCGTCTGAGTCAGGCACGCCCACGCATTATAGCACCGCTGAAAATAGATTTGTAGCACTTTTTATAAAAAATAATGATTTTTTTGTGGATATTTTTAAATTGATGAGATAGGGGATTATAATGAAGCACAGAGTAAAGACAAAAATCAGTTTTTACATTATAATTTTATCCATGAGTATACAGATTCTGCTTATCATCATACTTGCGTATATAATAATTATTGGAACAGTTAATGACAAGCTTAAGATACGCAATTTAAATGATATAAAGTCTCTATCATGATCCCTGGGGCGTAATGTTCTACTGTGGGGATAATTTTTCTTATCAGCAAATATATGAAAAGTATTATATAGTGTAAACTGATGCGGAAACATATCATAATAGAGGGAGGTATCGGCAAATGAAGGCGTTGTTTATCGGAGGAACAGGACAGATCAGCATGGCTATTGTAAAGCGTCTGGCAGAGGAGACTGACTGGAAAGTATGGCTTTTAAACAGGGGCAGCAGGAATGAGGAACTCCCGGAAGGTGTCCACAGCATTGTGGCCGATATCCATGATGAAGGTGACGTGGCAGAAAAGATAAGCGGGATGACTTTCGATACGGTATGCGAGTTTATCGGATTTAAAGTAGAAGATGTAGAAAGGGATTACAGACTGTTTAAAGGAAAAACAAGGCAGTATATTTTTACAAGTTCCGCATCAGCATACCATAAGCCTGCAGCAAGCTATGTTATTACGGAAGGTACTGCGTTAGCAAATCCCCACTGGCAGTATTCAAGAGACAAGATCGCATGTGAGGATTTCCTGATGAAGAAGTACCGGGAAGAGGGATTCCCGGTTACCATAGTGCGGCCCAGCCATACATATGATGAGAGGCATATACCGTTAGGAGTCCACGGAAAGAAAGGATTCTGGCAGGTTATAAAGAGGATGATGGATGGGAAGCCTGTCATTATACAGGGGGATGGAACTTCCCTGTGGACAGTTACCTTTAATAAGGATTTTGCTATCGGTTACACAGGGCTTATGGGAAACCGGCACGCTATCGGGGAGGCTTTTCAGATAACCGGTGATGAGACCTTAAGCTGGAACCAGATATATGCAACCATTGCGGATGCGCTTGGTGTTGAGCTGAAAGCTTATCATGTGTCATCGGAATTCCTTTCGGCAGCAGGGGATCCTTATGGCTTTGATTTTGAGGGAAGCCTTATCGGAGACAAGGCGGTGTCAGTTGTTTTTGATAACAGCAAGCTTAAACGCGCAGTACCTGACATGAAAACTACGGTCCGTTATGACCAGGGTGTCCGCATCGCACTTAAATACGTCATGGAGCATCCTGAGTGCCAGGTAGAAGATCCTGAGTTTGACGAATGGTGCGACAGGGTGATCAGTGTGCTGGATAAGGCAAAGGCAGAACTGAGGCCGTAATAAATGGCATACTGCCTGAACGCATATCGCAGTGATATTGTTCAGGCAGTAGGAGTAAGGAGCAGATCCATGGATCAGAAAGAAAGAATGTTATTATTATAAAAATCTAAAATTTGATGTGGATGATTATTTAACGGAACAGGAGTAATAGAGCTATTCCGCAGGGCCAGCAGTGAACTGCTGAATTTAAGCGACCACTTTGTTTCCGTAAAGAAGCTACCAATCTAAGCGCTGTTTTTCTGTGTTTTTGGGATTTTGTGGTACTGGGAACAGCAAAATGGGGGCTCCTGTAACGGATAAGAACGAAGCCGAAGTTTTTCACGATTTCGTGAATCCTATTGATAAGGATCCGAAAAACGGCTATATTGATAATAGCTCATCTGCCACGTGTAAAAGGAGTTCCTGAAGACGTTTTGCTTTCGCAAAGCGTTTTTTGTTTGCGTAAATGAGTACGTGTAGAGGAAATTCAACCTCTGCACGTCTTTTCTAATTATTTTGTTGGAGTTCTGCCTTAGTTATTATCAGCGTCCCCTCCTCAAAGCTGACAGAGATGTTATTGCCAATCTGAAAGTTCAGTTCAGCAAGCGGGTTCCGGCAAGACTTTTACAATGGCAAATGTGAGTTCAAAGAGTTTTTCCCGGAGAATGCGGTAGAGTACTTTGTAAGCTACTATGTGTTTTGGCTTTTTGGAAGAATTGCCAGTTCGTAGAGTGCTGTATTTTCCGTGATTTTTGGATGTGATGATACTAAATGAAAATGGAAAAACTGGGCGAATAGATACCGTTTTGGGTACCCAGAGATTGTTTTAAAATGGAAATGATGCATTGTAAAGATTTCTATTGATTTTGGTCTATATCTTGGTATATACTAAAAGTGAAAGGAAGGTGATCAATATGATGACAGCAAAGGTTTTTGAAAATGGAAGAAGTCAGGCAGTCAGACTTCCAAAGGAATGTCGTTTTTCATCAGATGAGGTCATGGTGAATAAAATAGGAGATATCGTAATTCTGCTTCCAAAGCAAAATAAGTGGGATTCTTTTATGAGAGCAATAGACATGTTTTCTGATGATTTCATGGCGGAAGGAAGGACAAAGGATATGGTACAGGAGCGTGAATCGTTATGAGATATATGCTTGATACCAATATATGCATCTATGCAATTAAGCATAAGCCGGAAAAGGTGTTTCAGAAATTACAGGAAGTTGATCCGGCTGATGTATGTATATCATCTATAACATACGCAGAGCTTGTGCATGGTGTCGAGAAAAGTGCAGCCATTGATAAGAATAGACTTGCGCTTTCTCTGCTTTTGGCAAATATCGAAATACTGGATTTTGATGTAGATGCTGCTGAATGCTACGGAAAGATTAGAGCGGATCTGGAGAAAAAGGGAACACCGATAGGCCCACTCGATATGATGATTGCCGGTCATGCAATGTCTTTGGGTTATAAGGTTGTCACTAACAATGTGAAGGAATTCAAAAGAGTGAGTGACCTCAAAGTTGAAAACTGGACTGAGTAGATTTCAGTTTTTACTTGATGCAAGTAGAAAACAAAATCATTTGATTAATAAAAAATCGTATAGGGTGAATTTGTTGAGAAAACTCTGAAATTCTGTTACAATTCAACTGAGAGTTGATGGTGTCATTGCAGTATTAATATTACGGTTTGAAATGACGATAAGAAGAAATAGGTGCATATATTCTGGAACTAGGAGGTGGCATTATGGTAGATGAGAAGATTACAATTCAGGATGCGTCAGAAGCCGATCCTAACCTGCTCCGTATGTTGGATAGGGGACTGGAAGATATAGAGGCAGGGAGGACTTTGCCACATGAAGAAGCTATGGCAGAGGTTCGTAGAATTAGAGATGCCAGGCGTTTTGTCCGAACTAACACAGGAGTAGCCGCTAATGGGTGATTATAGTGTAGCATGGTCACGGGAGGCTATTTATGACGTAGCTGACATAGCGGATTACATTGAACTTCGATTTGGAAGAGAGCGTGCGGACCGATTCAATGATGAAATTGATGTGGAAGGAAATGCACTTGGTCATGAGTTTCGGTTGTACACTGGAACAGGGATTTACTATCGAAAGAAGTTAATTCTGAAAAAACTGTTCGATCCATCCATTATTTTCTACTTTGTTGACGATAATAGTAGGACAGTATATATAATCAGGGTTCTTCGTCATGAGCGAAATTGGCAGAAGATTCTACGAGAATGTATTAGTTATACTTTTGATTGAAGAAGAATCTGATATCTATACAATATTAAGTTCACTAGTTGCAAACAGAAAAATGGAGCGAACAGAAAATGTTTGGATATCTAAGTGACATGTGTGCCGGTGCATTAGGTTGCACCGGCATTTTTGATTATGATGATTCTTTATTGACTATACAAAATGGCGAAGAGATTTATTTGGAGATATTTCGATAGTTCATACATTGGATGAAATACATTGAGGATACACATGCTCCGCATTGTTGAATACAGTCTATGTTATGAATGATTAAGAAAGGGTTATGAAGGCATTTGACAAAAACAGCATAGGATATTATAGTGTTCAGTAACATAAATTTTTAAGCCAAAAGAAAGGAGGATGGCCATGCAATCAAAAATGAACAATACAAAACATGCAACAGTTAATGACAGGGTGCAGGTCATCCGTCTGATAGTATAGGCTGACACTTAATACGGCGTCTGTCGTACAGTATTGAATCAGACAGCTATGATCTTTGCATCCCTTGTCGAGGGATGTATTTTTATGTCCGGCCGTCATGCCGGCATTCAGATATTTCCACACATAAAATAGAAAAGGAAAATTATATGAAAACAGTAGAAGGAAAGTATGCTTCTGCACTGGTCTATTCTGACAGTGTGGAAGACTATGCTCTGGCACAGATAAAGCTCCTCTGTGATGACATGTCTTTTAAGGGGAGCAGGATCCGTGTAATGCCTGATGTACATCCGGGAAAGGTAGGCCCCGTCGGCTTTACGGCAACCATTACAGAACGCATCCTGCCGTCGGTTGTAGGCGTTGACATAGGATGCGGGATGTCTGCCGTAAAGATAAAGGAAAAGAGGCTGGACTGCGCCCAGCTGGACAAGCTGGTACACAGAAGGATACCGGCAGGAAGTGCTATCCGGAGCGACATGCACAGATTTGCCGCAGACTTTGATTTTGCAAGGCTTGAATGCGCCGAGCATATCAGGCTTGAGAAGGCGATGCTTGGCATAGGCACCCTGGGAGGAGGAAACCACTTTATCGAGGCAGACCGGGGAGAAGACGGATCTCTCTATGTGGTGGTACATTCGGGGAGCCGGCATCTTGGAAAGGAAGTAGCAGAATACTATCTCAAGGAAGGCCAGAAGGCATTGAAAAAACAAGGGATAGATGTTCCTTACGAGATGACATACCTTGAGGGGGAACTTGCAGAAAAATATATAAAGGATGTAGCCGTAGTGCAGGAATATGCTGCACTGAACCGTAGGGCAATGCTGGATGAGATACTGAGAGGCATGAAGTGGAAGGAAACGGAGCGCTGCAGCTGCGTGCACAACTATATAGACATAAGCAGCGATGTACCCATGATAAGGAAAGGCGCAATATCAGCCAGAAAGGACGAGCAGGTGATAATACCGATCAATATGCGTGACGGCATAATACTCGGGAAAGGAAAGGGAAATCATGAATGGAACTGCTCGGCTCCCCACGGGGCAGGAAGGGTACTTAAGCGCGAAGATGTAATGAACAGGCATACAGTATCAGAATTCAAGAAATCCATGCAGGGAATTTACTGTACGTCAATAGGAAAGGATACCCTGGATGAGGCACCCTTTGCGTACCGGAGCATAGACGAGATCAAGGAAGCGATAAAAGACAGCGTTGATATCACGGAAGTGATAAAACCGGTTTACAGTTTCAAGGCAGGCAGCGCCTGACCTAAAGGAAAGGAAAAATATGAATTTACCGTTTACAGTAACACAGAATGAATTATCGGATATTCTTCTGAATATCGCGCCCACGCGCCCCGTATTCATATGGGGAGCACCGGGGATAGGAAAAACTGCCCTGGTGCAGAAATTTGCAGATGAGGTCGGGATGGAGTGCGTGTCGCTACTCGGCTCCCAGTTGGCACCGGAGGACATAATAGGCATACCCAGGATTAACGGGGAGACCTCGGAATTCCTGCCGCCTAAGATGATCGCGAGGAAGGAGCCTTACGTGCTGTTCCTGGACGAGCTGAACGCATGCTCCCAGGAAGTGCAGAAGGCGTTCTACAGCCTCATACATGAGAGAAGGGTGGGAGAATACCGTCTTCCGACCGGAAGCGTAGTGATAGGTGCCGGCAACCGTTCACAGGACGGAGCAATAGTAAAGACCATGTCAACGGCGCTCATAAACCGTATGTTCCATGTGCAGCTGACAGCAGACAACTCCCAGTGGCTGGACTGGGCGTATGAGAATGACATACATCCCTGGGTGATCAGCTATATCACCCAGCGCCCGGACCATCTTTTCAGCGAGCCGACCAAGAACGAGGAGCCTTATTCAACCCCAAGGAGCTGGCATATGCTCAGTGATGCGCTCAAGGAATACCATGCAGGAGAGGACGGGAACAGCGTGTCCAATGAGACGCTCCGGGTCCTTGCTTACGGAAGCATCAGCGCTTCGCACGCAGGAATGTTCCTTGCGTTCATAAAGACGCTCGGCAACAAGGACATGCTGAGCTCGATCATAAAAGGGGAGGCAAGGTGGAGCGCAAAGCCGGAGGACAGGGATACCCTTTATTTCCTTACGCAGTCCTTCAGGGCAAAGCTCATCCAGGAGCTTCCGGAGAACAAGGAAAAGCTGGGAAAGGACGGACAGTTCCTTGCTCACCGTGCCAAGGCCCTGATAAAGGAGCTTTCCCAGATCAGCTATGAGCTTGCACAGATGACAGTAGCCGCAGATGAAGACGGAAAGCTCCCTGACTGGTTCATGGTAGAGATAGTCCGCGACCTTCCGAGGCTGGTGAACAGGACATAGGTGGCACAATGAACAGAAATGAAAAAAAGAGGATAAAACCCAATGAGGAGGCCCTTCTTGCCGGAATCGAAATAGTAAAAAACAGCCCGTTATTCTCAAGGTTGTACGGAGGCTGTTATGAGAGAGGTAAGGACCAGATGGGAAAGACACCGGCCATCGCTGACAGGGATGGCCGGATATACTTAAACAGGGACGTGCCGTTTTCCCCGGAGGAATGGGCATATATGATAGCCCACTGCAAGCTTCATTATGCCTTCGGGCATTTTGATGAAGATAAGCTTCCGGCCTTTGACAAGCTCATGTCTGACGGGAGCGTAAAGCGGCAGGTGTCGTTCGATCCGTTTCTCTGGAATGCAGCGTGCGACATATACATTGCACGCTTCCTTTCAGACGTGAAATTTGGACGCCCTGTATGCAGCGACACAGCAGGCATGGAGGCTGCCGGCGACAGCGAGCTTAAGATATACTGGCATCTTAAGGAACGTGGCATCCCTGATGGGCTTCATTTCGGTACTGCGCTGCCGGGTCAGCCGGACATGCAGGGGCTGGACAAGCCAGTCGTTTATAAAGACTGGCAGAAGAACGGTACGCCGTCAGCCATGTTCGCAAGGGCTCTGGTACATTCCGTTTCGCAGACAGTAAGCGATGCAGGAGGCCATTCATACCGTGATCCTAAAACGGAAACAGCGTCAGTAAGGGCTGCAAACTGGTTCATAAGCCACTATCCCCTGCTTGGAGGGCTGGCAGCCGGTTTTAAGGTAATTGAGGACAGCCGGTACTGCGTAAGGAATGAAATATCCGTTGCGGCAGTTGACGTGACGGCAAGGGAAATATATGTCAATCCGGCAGCCGGCTTAAAGGAAGAGGAGCTTAAGTTTGTGCTTGCGCATGAGTACCTTCATGCAGGGCTTGATCATGCCGGACGGTGCCAGGGGCGTGACGGGTATCTGTGGAACGTGGCCTGCGACTACGTGATAAACGGATGGCTTCATGAGATGCGTATCGGCAGCATGCCGGGTGATACGCTTCTTTATGATCCTGAGCTTAAGGGAATGTCAGCAGAAGAAATATATGACCGTATTGTAAAGGAAATAAGGAAATACAGGAAGCTGTCAACCTTCTGCGGCTACGGCAAGGGTGACTTTTTCAGCGAAGACACAGGGAAAAGGAAGAACGGTGCTGCAGGAATGAAGCTTGATGATTTCTGCAGGAATGCGCTTCAGCAGGGGCTTGAATACCATCTGGGGATGGGGAGAGGACTGATACCGGCAGGGCTCATTGAAGAAATAAGGGCTCTTGCAATGCCTCCGATCCCCTGGGACGTGGAGCTTGGCAAGTGGTTTGATGTATATTTCAAACCCCTTGAGGCCAGGCATACCTATGCAAGGCCAAGCAGAAGGCAGGGTGCTTCACCCGATATCCCAAGGCCCAGATACGTTCCGGCAGACATACCGGAATACAGCCGGACATACGGAGTGGTAGTGGATACTTCCGGATCAATGAGTGCCAAAACCATAGGCTATGCGCTGGGAGCCATAGCTAGCTATTCAGAGGCAAAGGAGGTACCTTATGCAAGGGTAGTTTTCTGTGATGCCGAGGCTTATGATGCAGGATATATATCGCCGGGCGATATTGCCGGAAGGGTAGAGGTGAAAGGCCGGGGAGGGACGGTGCTTCAGCCGGCTGTAGACCTGCTGCAGCATGCAGATGACTTCCCGAAGGATGCCCCGATACTTCTCATAACTGACGGCATGATAGAGGACAGTTTAAGCATCAAAAGAGAACATGCTTATCTTCTGCCAAGAGGAAACAGGCTTCCATTCAGGGCAAAGGGCC
>CAMOJK010000019.1 GCA_946616835.1 uncultured Lachnospiraceae bacterium | reverse complement strand
TACTCTTTACAGTGACAACAAGAATACGCTTGCCCTTGCCTCTGGCAATGAGCTCGCTCATAAGAATGCCTGCTTCCAATGTTTTACCAAGACCTACCGTATCGGCAATAAGAATACGCTGTCTGGTTCTGTTGAGTGCAATCTGTGCAGGCTCAAGTTGATAAGGCATCAGATCCATAGCTGCCTTATCTCCGATATGTATTTTGTTATCTGTTGGGATTTTCTGTCTAAGATGGCTCTCTATGTAGAGCTTTGACTTTTTAAAAAATGCAGAATCATCCGGTACCAATTTTACCTTTGCCGGATCTACAATTTCTATATCCTTTTCAAGATCAGTCATAAAACGGGACTCGTAATCCTTCACCAGATTGGAGATACCAATTACCTGAAGGGTTTGATTTCCCAGACTGTTTGTTTCAACTCTTTTTACGATCCACTCTTCGCCCCGGACGATAATCCTCATGCCTGGCGAATACTCAACCCCATTCGATCCCATAAGTTTATTCTCCCAGCCATCATTTTTCAGTGATTATGCATGTTTCTCAACATATAAATCGCTGCTGATAACCTATAAATTATACCATATTATAGCTGTACAGACTTAATTATGCTCATTACATCCCACTACCAGCCTTTTTCACCTTATTTTTCATTATAAGTGCATTAATTGTGCTATATAAGTATTAATTTATTCCCTTTATAAGGATTCGGGCACTATTTTACAAGCAAAAAGCCCATCCCCGTACAAGGAAGAGCTTTTTACAAAAAGAAAAGGAGAAAAATATGAATTTTACTTAAGCCATTTACCACTGTTTAGGTCTATAAACTCGTCTAACTTAATGACCGGCTTAAAATTTTGTCCATATTCGCCATTTATGGTCTGTCTGTCGAGCTTAAATGAAATATTGTATAGCCGTCCGTTCTTAGTCCTGCTGATCATATTATTATCAAGGAAAAACTGTATTACCCCCTTATGTCCATCCATGTCATCACAGTTAAGATAGAAGCAAGAAACACCTTCTATAGGATTATCTGATACCTTAGACTCGCATATTACGCCCCTTTCTACAGCCTCCCTGCACTTTTCTGCTGCAAATTCATGTGCAGACTGGCTCTTATAAAAGAACATCCATTTCCCAACTTTAGCCGGATCAAACTTGCCATAACGGCTTTCATCTACAAAATACTTCCATCCAGGTACATCTACTATCTTCATATTTTAAGTCCCCTTTCAGTATCTTGCATAATCTGCCATAATTCTATCAAGTCTGCTTGACATATCCGTCCGGAATGTAGCAGAGTACTTATATCTTGTCTCACAGTCATCATACCAGTCATTCTTCTTTATGTAATCCAGGTAATCCGGTGAATTGAAATACATCTCGTTATTCTCAATATCGAATGGTCCAAAACAGTCTTCAACAAGATCCTCCAGCTCAACCCTGACCTTAGACGGCAAATCAAGAGCAGTCTTCTTTATTGCTAAAAGATAATGAGTTCTTGCGTCTTCCTGATTATCAAATCTTCCGCTCACTTCTGTTTTGATTCTTGGCAGCGGTTCATCATCAAGCGGATCCTCCCATTCTATGAACTGGAGCATTTCCAGCATCTCACAGTATATTTCTCTTGCAACCATTCTTTCGTATTCATTTATTGTATTCTTCATCTCTACATTGCTCCCTTCTATTGTGTTTCTGTCCTTCTTTGTATCGTTTTCTGTTATCTCTTCCAAAAAATCGAATTTATCACGCCCAAACTCTTTCGCAAGTTCAGCTACAGCCTCTTCAGTGGACGGACCGTTTTTTCCATTAAGCCAGTCTCTTACTGTATTTCTGCCAAAGCCAGTTTTTTCTGCCAGTCTGTTGATGATTGAATTCCTTGTCTTCTCTTTAGATTTGCAAAGATCCGCAACAGATCCTTTTTTGAAATAATACTTTTTTCCATTAAATTCCAATAAAGTTCTTGGTCTTGCCATTATATGTACATCCTTTCTTTATGATTGTTTTAGTCTGGCAATGCATTGTCCTGCTGACAATTAAAAGATATCATTTATCTTAAATGTTGGTAAGTACGGATAATCCCACAAATAATTATCCATTATCCGTCAAAGTCACACCTAAATGATGTGAATCATATGCCTAACACCACCTTATAATGAAATTGTAGACATAGAAAACAGCAGAAAAATACCTCCACCCAAATGGTGGAGGTAAGCATTCTCAGCTTCTGAAGGGATTACAGCTCCCCGGCTACATTCAGCCATTCAAGGATAGTTTCTGTACTGGTGCCTATGATTTCTGCAATATCATCCGTAACCATGCCTTTCCGATACATTCCTATTGCATCTTCTTTAGCCTGTAACTCTTTACCTTCACCAAAGCCTGTGTCGAAACCCTTCTTCTCTATCGCATCCAAAACATCACACATACAGCGATTCCCCTTTTACTAACTGCAGATTTTATATCAGCTTATGATATTCCTGTGACATCTTCCTGTTTCGTCTGTGTCACTTTACTTTCTTTTCTGGCATCTATCATAGTCTGTATTGCAGAGATTTCAGGCTCCAGCGCATCATACCTTTCTTTGAAAACAGGGTTCTGTAGTTGTTCATTTATAAAATCATTTAGTGTATTCATCTTGACTCCTTTCTAAAATATTATTAAATTTGGTTATTAAACTATAAATACTCTTTACACATTCATCGGCATTCATTGTAGTGCAGGAATCATATCTCCCCGGCTGCATTCAGCCATTCAAGGACAGTCTCGGTTCCTGTACCCGTATAATCAGCAATATCTGCTACATCAACACCTTTCTGGTACATCCTTATCGCAACTTCTTTAGCTTGTGACACTTTACCTTCTTCATATCCCTTCTTCTCTATCGCGTCTAAAACATCACACATACAACGAATGTCTCCTTTCGTATTTTCTTCTGCTTCTGATCCTGTCACCTTGGCAAACCTATTGTCTCCAGTCAGTACTGCCATTAACTGCAGCACTTCACGGACATGCTTCATTTCTTCGCGTGAACCCTTATATGTTCCCGTCCGCTGCTTCTGCACAAAATAGTCTGCCACATATTTGAAATCACTTTTAAAGCCTTGCAGCTGTTCATCCGTCAGGTAGGCAATCTCATACAGATTGATTGCATAGTCCTGAACCAGTTCTTCCAATTCCGGTTTCAGTCTATCGCCGAGTGCCTCGTGCAGTGTACGGGCTTTATCCCAGTGTTTGTCATATCCGAAATACAGTACCAGGGTTATGACCGGATGTCGATCCACTATCTTCCTTCGGATTCCGTTTGCATCAGTCTCATATCTGATCTGGTCCCGATATGCCGCCCCATCATATCCGATTATTCGAAATGGCATATCATCTTCAGGAACTGTCTGGTTTTCTATTCCAAGCACTGCTATGCGGACGCTGTTCTCTTTCCAGTACTTTGAGACATCCCTCTCCAGCTCCCTGAAACCGTTCCCGCCTAAATAAATTCCACGGTCCGGCGCCTGCTCCAGATCTTCCTCGGCTATGCGTTTCCTTCCGCCGAATGCTAAGTTGTTGACTATGTCAGCAAAGACATCATTGCAAGATATCAGTGCCTTTTCAGTTATATCTTTTTCACCCATATAACTTGACTCCTTTCAGTTTAACACTATTCACTACTATTCTCAACGCGTATGTGGTAGCATGTTTCTCCTTTCCCGACGCAGTATGAAACCGGAGAAAATCAGATAACTGAAAGGATTACGGTAATCCTACAAAGACAGCTTAAGAACGGTCTCAGGCATCGTATGTTTATTATTATGTGGTATATGCAACGGGCGATACCCGGTGCAGTTTCCGGCAGACTGCCGGAAACACTCATAGATTAACAGAAGTAAATTTAGTTGTCAAACTTTCATCCTAAGGAATGACATCACTGTAATTCGGACAATTACTGTCATAAGCTCCGCAGAACACCCTTGGCTTTCCATTTTCATCATACATATAGTCTTTTACATATAAACATACATCGAAATTATCTCCTGCTAACTCATGTACATTTATATAAACTTTCGGAGCATAATCCAAAGTCTTGCTGTTATCATCAAAGAAAACTATATTCTGCTCTATATCATTTGCTCCATTTGGATATAATGATATGAAGTCCCTCTTGAACTGCGGATCATATCCGGTGACAAAGCTTCCCAATGGCATATTTAAGTCAGACACTTCCTTCCGGTCGGCTTTTTTTGCTTAAATCCTTCATGGATTCTTTTTCCTTTTATCAGGCTACTCGCGCATATCCGTCACAGGATCCTTCCGGCGTTCTCCCCTGCTTGTAAACTCCACGGGAACACCCAGCGCATCCCCCACAACAACTCCAAATATTCCGGCTTTTATAATCTGCTTAAAATCATTCATGACTACACATTCCTTTTTACATATATTTACCACAGAAAAAATTATTTTATCCGTATCCCGCAGCCGCAGACAATGCGCTCGAATCGATCCGACATACGGGCAATTTCACAAAGAGTTCGGCCGCATTCTTCACGCCAGGTACTGTCCATGGGATCTGCAGGCACTATGCCGCATCCGATTTCATCGGATATTATGATCACATCAGGATTTTCTGATTTCAGTTTTGCAGGGATATCTGTCACATCCTCACCCTGATCTGTTTTTCTCTTGATATATGCGTGAAAATGATTAATTATCTTATGTGACAGGATATCAGCATCACTGCATACAGCAGCGTCTGCCACATCAGTCTCATTTAAGTCCTTATGCGTATCCAGTACATGCTTAAGTTTTCCCTGGTACTTTCCACCTACATACAGTTCCATTAATCTACCCCGCCTTTTATCCATAAGGGATACGAACAAACTCCCTCCGCCACGGCATCCGCTTTCTCTGCAAGCCATCTGTTCACATATCCCAGTGCCTCGATAAATTTTTTGCTGTATTCGTCATAGTCATTTCCGTCTGTGAAAACATCCTCAGCAACTATCACTGCATTCTCAAAATATTCTGATGCATTAAGCAGTTCCGAAAGCACACATTCTCCTGCATCCTCACGCATACTGCCTTCCTTAAACATTTCATTAGCCAGCAGCACGCCCACGCTTTCCATAAGCACGGTATCATGACTGCACCGTTTCTGATGTATTTCCGGCAGCTTCTTATCTAAGTCACAGGGTATCTCCAGCGTGACGAATCCCTTTCCCTGCCTTAATTTCCTATGGCGCTCGATACGTTTCTCCGCAGCCTCGCTGTCATTTTTCATAAAAGCAAGATAATACTTGCTCCCGTTCTTATCCCTTATCTTTTCAGCGATTTCTTCCGCAAAAGCAGATTTTCCGGAGGCCGATCCGCCAGTGACCAATACAAGCATTATCCCTGTCCGCCTCCTGTGATATCCGTAATCGTCGCAATAAGAGCCTCATTATCTTCGGTACTCTTAACAGCTATCCTATGCCATGTATCATCCAGTCCCCTGAAGTTTCCGCAGTTGCGGATCATTATCCCTCTTTTTATGAATTCCTCTTCCGTAAGTCTATCACTCTGAAAAAGTATAAAATCCGCATCAGACTTTACAATCCTTGCACCTGCTTTTTCAAGCGCATCATAAAGTCTGCTGCGCTCCGTATTAACTATTCTTCTCACGCTTTTTACATACTCATCCATTTCAAGAGCCGCAACTCCTGCCTTACATGCCATACTGCTTACCTGCCAGGGCGCCCCGGCCTTTTTAATCTTTTCAGCAAGCTCCCCCGCACCGCATAAGCAGCAGCCCAGCCTGACTCCGGGCATAGCAAATATCTTAGTAAAGCTTCGTATTATGATCACTCTCTCATTGAAATCCTCTGTCGATATGGATAGGCCATCCTTTATGAACGGGAGAAAACATTCATCTAATATCAGATATGTTCCACACTCACTGCATTTCTTTAAAATTTCTGACAGTGTCCTATCATCCACCAGCTTACCGCTGGGATTAGCCGGCACACCCATTATCACCGCATCCGTTTCGGGACTTATAGCATCCGCCAAGTCTGAATCAATAACAAAATCCTTTGTCCCATCAGTATAGTAAAATTCAGGTTTGGTTCCCGCCACAGAAAATGCGGCTTCGTATTCAGAAAAAGCCGGCACAGGCATAAGCACGTTCTTACACTTTAATGCATATGCTATACGGTATATCAGGTCCGATGCGCCATTACCGATCACAATACGCTCTGCCGGAACATTGTATTTTACCGAAAGTTTTTCTCTGAGTTCCGTACACTCAGTATCCGGATATCTATGCAGGTGTTCTGCCTCGTCAATGAATGCACGCTTCACTTCCTCAGGCACCGGCAGCGGGCTGATGTTTACCGAGAAATCCAGCGGTTCACTGCCCGTTTCCTTCAGGTAGGGATAAATGTTTCCGCCGTGCATATTCTTTTTTCCATCACTTAAAATGCTCATAGGCCTTTATCCCGCCGTCATCAAAGGTATATCCCTGGGAATACACTGCCAGTGCCATATCCAGCATGGGCATCAGTGCAACCGCTCCGGTTCCCTCACCCAGATGCATGCGGGCACTTATGGCACTCTGTATTCCAAGCTTATTAAGTATCATTTCTGATACCGGTTCTGAAGAAATATGACTTCCGATCATAGCACCGGCTGCCTTCTCTGTAAGATTCCATGCTGCAAGTGCCGCCGCCTGGCTGCATATTCCGTCCACTATCATGGGGACACGGTATATCGCCCCGCCTATAAAGAGTCCGCACATTCCGCACAGGTCGAAGCCTGAAAGCTCTGCAAGAACTCCCAGGCCATCCTCTTTGCTTACATTACTTCTTTCAATCGCTTTTTTTACAGCCTTACGCTTTCTTTCAAGTCCATCATTAGAAAGGCCGGCGCCACGTCCGGTGACCTCATTGGCATCTGTACCAAGAAGCACTGAAATTATAGCCGCTGAAGTGGTGGTATTTCCAATTCCCATTTCACCGACGCCTATGATGTCATACTTTTCTGAAAGCAGGCGCACCTGTTCTATTCCTGCTATAACAGTCTCTGCTGCCTGTTCCCTTGTCATTGCAGGGTCTTCGCAGATATTTTCCGTTCCATTGCCTATACGGATATCTTTTACACCGCGGTGTCCCTTGTAATCTTTTATTCCTAGATCAATGGGTATCACATCGCAGCCTGCCACTGCAGCCATACGGCATACCGAAGACCTGCCTTCAGCTATATTGTCTGCAACGATCCCTGTCACGCTTGAATCCGTCTGTGATATGCCTTCCGCCACTACACCGTTGTCTGCACAGCACACTACTACAGCCTTACGCTTTAAGCTTACATCCGCGCTTCCGGTCAGCGCAGCGATCTGCTTTATATCGTCCTCCAGCACACCAAGACCATGCAGGGGATGAGCAACTAAATCCCAGCGCCTTGCACACTCTTCATAAGCTTTTGCATCCGTATCCCTGATACTTTCTATCAGTCTGTATAATTCTTTTTCCTTATCGCCCTGTATCAAAGCCCTGCGATCTCCCTTATCTTATCCATATCCACAGACTCCCTCACGCTGTCTGCCAGCCTCTTTACGCTGCGCTCAAACCTCTGCTTTTTTGTCTCCGTCTTCCCTTCCTTGGGAAAATCGATGTTTCTTTTTTTGCAAACAAGCTCGATCAGTTCATCAGCAAATTCTCCGGTATCGAATAGTCCATGCACATAGGTCCCCGCGGCTATATCGGTTATGCATCCCTCAGAGAACTGTTGCCCATCTGCATCCAACATAAATAACCTTTCTCCACCTATGTTGCTTTCACCCATATGGATCTCGTATCCTTCAACTGATGCACCGGATGAACTCTTTCCCTTTATCTGTCTCCTGTTTTTCTCCTTTGAGAAAACAGTGCTGACCGGAAGAAGACCAAGTCCTTTTTCTTTTCCGCCGCCATCCTCTCCGTAAGGGTCCAGCAGTTCCGTTCCCAACATTTGGTAACCGCCGCATATACCAAATACGAAGCTTCCGTTTTTAGAAGCTGTAAGCACTGCCTCATACAGGCCGTTCTGCTTCATCCACCTCAGGTCGGAAATAGTAGTCTTTGTTCCCGGCAGTATGATCAGGTCAGGATTGCCAAGTCTTTCAGGGCTCTCTACATATCTGACTGATACGAATGCATTATCCTCCAGGGGAATGATATCCGTAAAATTGGATATCCTCGGAAGCCTTACCACAGCTATATCAACCCTTGCGTCTTTATTATTTCCGCCTGTGGGCTTTAACCTGTCGCTTATGGAATCCTCATCATCTATTTCTAGCCCCGGCACATAAGGTACCACCCCTATAAGCGGTATCCCTGTCCTTTCAAAAAGCATTTCCGGTCCGGGGCTTAAGAGCGTGGGATCTCCCCTGAATTTATTAAACACAAATCCCTTTATCCGTTCGCGCTCTGCCCTTTCCATCCATTCCACGGTTCCAAGGCACTGGGCAAACACTCCGCCCCTGTCTATGTCCCCTGCAAGTATCACCGGCATGTCTGCAGCTTTTGCAAGCCCCATGTTCACTATGTCATTCTTATTCAAGTTTATCTCCGCCGGGCTCCCTGCTCCTTCAGCTATTATAAGTTCGAATTCTTCGGACAGGCTGTCCAAGTCCTTCAGAATCTCCTGCATGAAGTCCCCGCGCTTCTTAAAATACTCCCTGGAATTCATGCTGCTAAGCACTTTTCCGTTAAGTATCACCTGGCTTTCAGAATCCGCTGAAGGCTTTAGAAGAATAGGATTCATCCTCACATCAGGCTGCAGCCCTGCCGCGAAAGCCTGCTCTGCCTGGGCCCTTCCCATTTCAAAGCCATCGGCAGTCACGAAACTATTCAAGGCCATGTTCTGGCTCTTAAAAGGGCACACCTTCACGCCGTCCTCTGCAAATATCCTGCAGAGCGCGGTAACCAGCAGGCTTTTGCCCACTCCTGACATTGTCCCCTGTATCATTAAGCTCTTTGCCTTCATCTCACATTCCCCGACGCTTCATAAAGCAGCGCATTAATAAGGGCCGCCGCTATGGTGCTGCCTCCCTTTCTTCCCATAGATATGATGGCAGGCACCCCGTATTCGCTGCATACTTCCAGAGCTTCATCCTTGCTTTCAGTCACATTTACGAAACCGACGGGCACTCCTATCACAAGCGCCGGCCTGAATCCATTTCTTATACGCTCCGAAAGGGTCATAAGCGCAGTGGGAGCATTTCCTATGGCATATATGGCATCAGGGTAAAGCCCGGATGCATGGCGCATTGACATCTCTGCCCTGGTGGTCCCTGCTTCCTTTGCCGCAGCTACGATTTCAGGATCACTCATAAAGCAGGCTGACTCCCCGCCCAGCAGCTTTAAGGTCCTGTCATGTATCCCTGTCTTTGCCATATTTGTATCAGTGACAATACAGCATCCGTTTTTCAGCGACTCCACTCCGCGACTGACCGCATCATTTACAAACCTTAAGTTCTCCGCATAGTCAAAATCAGCGCTGGCATGTATGGCGCGCTTTACTAAAGGCAGCTCTTCGGAAGGAATGCTGTATCCCATTTCCCTAAGCTCTGCCTCAATTATCTCCATGCTCTTATTTTCTATGTCCATTGGAAGCTTTATCAATATTCTATCCCCAGTCTGGCCTTTACGCCCTTTTTAAGCGGATGCTTTATGCATTTCATTTCCGTCACATAATCCGCGCCGTCCAGCATCCACTGTGCCGGATTCCTTCCGGTAAATACGGCTTCCTTTTCCCTGCCGTACTCCATCGCGCTTTTTAAGAGGCCTTCATCCACGCATCCGTATTTTAATGCAGCACAGGCCTCGTCTAAAACAAGAAGGTCAGGTTTTAACGAAAGAGCAGTCCTTAAATTTTCATCGTGGACTATTTTTATTTCCTTTAATTCTTCCTCATTCATCTTGGACGCAAACTTGCTCTCTCCCTGCGGCCTGATGACAGTCACCCCAAGGCTTTCCAGATTTTCTAGTTCTGATGTGGCTCTCGTCTTTATGAACTGCACGAAAACAACTTTTAGCCCTGCGCCGGCAGCCCTAACGCTGAGCCCCACAGCAGCCGTAGTCTTTCCCTTTCCTTCGCCATGATACAGATGCACCATATTGCTGAACTTACCTCGCTCTATCTAAGTGTTCAATCTTTATTTTGATCCCGATACTTCTCACAGGACTTGAGAAATTCCTTAACAAAATCCATGCAGCCTGCAGGATATAAATGAGGGAATCCGGCGTAGCCTCCGTTCAGCCTGTAGGCCTCGCGCCATGACTTTTTGCTTAAGGGCTTTGTTACTAGGTAGTCACTGCCAAGGTTTTCAGTTCCGATATCATAATGATGGAAGGAATGCCCGTTCATAACCACGCCCTTCCCGTCATCCAGAGTCACGTATCCGAACCTGACAAGACCCTTTGTCTTTTTGGCATGCCCGCCGTAAATTCCTGCCATCTTATAATGCTTCCAGTCTTCCTCTATGGAATCCTGGAGGTACATAAAGCCGCCGCACTCTGCTATAACAGGCAGACCTGACTCTATTTCCTTTTTTACTGACTGCCTCATGGACATATTGCTCGACAGTTCCTTGACATAAAGCTCCGGATATCCCCCGGGAATATACAGTCCCTTACAGTCATCCGGAAGCTTCTCATCTTTAAGCAGGCTTACATACTCTATTTCAGCTCCAAGCTTTTCAAAAAGTTCCAGGCTTTCCCTGTAGACAAATGAAAAAGCATCATCCCGTACTACACAGATTTTCACATCAAAGCCTTTTATTATACCTTTTATATAACAAAGGTCATCCTGATGCCTGCAGGCGTTAATTATCTCGTCCAGCTTTATCGTATCAGCCGCCTTATCAGCAGAGCTTTTTATTCCTTCAATGATGTCCTTATTTTCAGAAGCCCTCACAAGTCCCAGATGCCTGCTCTCTATTTTTATGCCTTCTGATTCTTCTATATATCCGAAGTATTTAAGCCCCGTCTCTCCGGCTATGGCTGCGCCCATTCTTTCTGCCATAACGGGCGATGTCCTGTTCAGGATAAAGCCAACTATATTCGCATTCTTCCTGAATTCAGCAAAGCTCTTCAGCACGGCCGACAGGGAAAAAGAAAGGCCCTTCGCATCGATCACTATTATCACGGGAAGCCTTAAAACTCTAGCCACATCATAGGAACTTGCCTTTTCGCTTATGCCGCCAAGACCGTCATAGAAACCCATTGCGCCTTCTATCACAGCGCAATCCTTTTCACTGCACGATTCAGCAAAGATGCTTTTCACAGTATTCTCATCAGACATGAACAGATCCAGATTATGAGTATCCACTCCCTCCACGCATCTGTGAAATCCTGGATCTATATAATCCGGCCCTGTCTTAAAGGAACAGAGCTTTAATCCCCTGCGTCTTAAAAGCTCAAGCAGTGTCACTGTTACCATTGTCTTCCCGCTTCCTGACTGAAGAGCGGACAACATAAACGAGATCATACCGCCTCCCCGCCAATATCAAAACTAATGATAAACACCGGACTCTCAGGTCTTAGCATATGACTGCTTCCTATCTTTTTTACATTACTTACAGCTATCTCACACATGGATGCTTCCATATTTTTTTCTTCAAGGTATCGGTGAATCTCACTTATTGTATCAATAGTAACTGCTGTCATCACGACATGTATCTTTTGCCCTGATCTGTATAAATATTCGAGTATGAAGTACAGCTCCCCGCCGCTTCCTCCTATAAATACCACATCAGGATTTTCCAGACTTCCCAGAATATCAGATGCCGCACCGCAGATAACCTCCATGTTGTATGTATGGAATTTCTTTCTGTTCTCCCTGATAAGTGAAACTCCTTCATCCTTTATCTCTACTGCCTGCACCGTAGCATCAGGGAAACACAATGCAGCCTCCACGCTTACACTTCCTGTTCCGGCACCTATGTCCCATATGACTGATACCTTCCCTTTTGCAGCTGCCATTTCAGATATAACAGCGCCCCTTATATATTTCTTCGTCATCGGAATATCACCTCGGATGAATTCCTCATCGTCTATTCCCGGAATCCGTCTTTTATACACATGCACTTCCGGAACATATACTATATTCGGATCTGCAAATGTCTGTCCCAATATCACTTCAGCAGAATCCGATACTAATGTTTCTCCGCTTTCCCCCAGTGATACCCCAATATACATACACACATCTGACAGTCCGGCATCAACAAGGACTTTTGCGATGCGTGCCGGAGAATTTTCCCCGCCTGTAAGGAAAAAAACTGACCTTCCCTTCATAAGCGCACCTGTCACAGCTCTTTTAAACTCGTTCTCACTGCCGCATCTTCCGTGAAGCGAAACCAATGTGCTACTCCTGTAATCAACACCTATCCTTGATGCCATCACAGAAAAAGATGAGGCATTAGGTATGATCCTGTACTTGTATTCCCTTTCATCAAGTACTTTTTTTAATCCGTCTGCCCCAGAATAAAAGCCGGTGTCACCTGAAAAAAGTACACAGATATCACCCTCTTTATGTTCTTCAATGTATCCGACAATCTCAGATGCACGGATAATGCTTTTTTTCTCGCCATGTGTCCTGTCATCAGGAATATTATCAAGAAGACGCTTTGCACCAAGCAGACATTTTGCTCCGGCTATTATCTCTGACTCCTCTATGGTAAGCCCTTCATACCCTCCGGCCCCCATTCCCATTATATAGATCATATCTTTCCACCCTGTGTTTAACTATTTTTATCTTATACCAGATCACATAAAACTCTTGTTATATCTATTTGATCATTCAAATTTTGCGATTTCTTCAATAATCTCCTCTGTCCCGATTCCTTCCCTGCCTTCCGGCCGCTTTATTACGACCATCTGTATTCCGCACTCCCTGCAGGCTGCGGCTTTCTCAGGAAATCCCCCGGCAGTACCGCCATCCTTTGTCACAAAATATTCTATATTTCTTTCCCTTATGACTTTAATATTATCCTCTTTCGAAAATGGTCCTACCCCTGTCAGGATATTCTCTTCAGTTAAGCCGGAATCTTTTGCACTCCTTAGCGACTCATCCGCCGGCAGTATCCTCACAGTAAGCCGCTCCTTTCCGACCGTAATAAACTTCTTTATTTCCTTGACGCCGGTAGCGATCAGCACATTTCCTTTTTTTTCTTTAAGATACTCTGCCGCCTCTGCCACAGTAGAAAAAACTGCTGCATCATCCGGAATCTTACAAGCCTTACGTCCAAGCCTTAGCAGCCTGATTCCGGCACACTCTGCCGCCTTTTTAATATTTTCTCCGGCTTCGACTGCGTAGGGATGAGTAGCGTCAATGCAGACATCATAATCCTTCATGAGCGTTTCCATTTCATCCTCAGTCATCCTGCCGGATAAAACTTTTATATGCCCTGAATCCCCATAGCTTTCTTCAAGAATTCTGCCGTATTCTGTCGCAACTGATGCCGTCACATCGTACTTTTCCGCCAGACGATATGACAATTCCCTGCCATCCGATGTCCCCGCAAATATAAGTATTTTCATTTTCTGCCTTTCTATTTATATAGTAAACGACAAAACACTTTTTATTTTGTCGTTTACTGCGCTTACTATAATAATGCATCACCGGACACAGGATTGCATATGCTTAATCCTGAGACATTTTATATCCTCTTGGCGTAACTATACGCCCATCTTTTTTATAGCTCAGACTATTCCCTATAAAAACAGTATCTGACATTGTGACCTCATTATCACAAAGCCGACCAAGATCTGTTATTGTCACACTCTCACCATCACGACCTATACTATGCGCTATACCACAGACCGTAGACTCCGGAATACCACACTCTTCTAACACTTCTACCGCTTTTTTAAGTGCATCCGGCCTTCCCTTTGATGCAGGATTATAAAGAACTATAGGGAAATCCGCAGTGGCAGCACCTTTTAACCTTTTCACTATCACCTCATACGGAGTAAGCCTGTCAGAAAGTGATATCACACAGAAATCATTGCTAAGAGGTGCCCCCAGTATCGCTGCTCCTGAACAGGCTGCAGTGATACCCGGTATTACTTCCACGCTTACGTTCCTTTCATCAAGCAGCTCAAGAACAGGCGATGCCATACCATACACTCCGGCATCCCCGGTACATATCACGGAAACCGTCCGTCCTTTGACTGCTTCCCCTATGGCATACCTGCACCGCTTAGCCTCTCCCATCATTCCTGTGTCATAGAAATCCTTATCCCGCATCCAGACCTCTTCTGAAAGACTCTCCTTAAGCAATCTGATATAAGCCGTATATCCTACTATCAATTCGGATTTTTTTATAGCATCTATTGCCTTTATGCTCATGTCCGCATATCCGCCGGGACCTATACCCACTACATACAGTACACCCATCACTTTCCTCCGCACAAACTCTATATCAGCTTACCACTGACTGACAGCATTTATTTCTTCTCACTCACCGGTGCTATCACTCCGTAAACAGCTGCCAGGGTAACTCCGTCATAAGCTGTCTTATGTACAGAAACTGCTTCTCCCGCCAGCTTAACTGCCGCCCTCTCACAAACATTATCACATCCTGTGATCTTCATCACAAAATCCGAAGATTCAAACTCGCCCCGAACTTCCATGAGCTCTTCCGGTGAATAAAAGGCTATAGGTATTCCTTTCTTATCCGCAAATTCCAGCAGTCCCTCTTCGTCCTTTTTCAAATTTATGCTTGCAAATGCACTGACTTCATCATAAGGAATGTCGTTATCCCTTATGAAAGTATCATATGCCTTTTCTATATCCTCGTACGAAGTTCCCCGCTTGCAACCTATACCTACCGTAACATATCTCTTCTCATTCTTTTTTCCCTGCCTGCTTGTTATGACAGCCTGTGCTCCTGTTATTCCCGCTATCTCCTGAGCAATCCGGTTTGCTCCGCCATACTCCTCAGACAATATGGGGATTGCATACTTTCCGTCCTCATCCACTACCACTACCGCGGGATCCGAAGTCTTTGACCTGGGAAAGGCCGAAATCGCACGGACAGCTATTCCTGCCGCGCCTACGAATACTATAGCCTCTGACTCGTAAAACATGCTCTGTGTCCATTTTGAGAGACCACCTCTTTCAATGCGGTCGCAGGTAATATAATCCGGATTTCTACCTTCCGAATCTGTCCTATCACCGATAGAACAGCCTGCTTTATTCTTAACAGCATAACTATTCCTTAATGCTTCCGCTATTTTTTTGCCCAATTCATATCCTTTATCCGTAAAAGCGGCAATACTCAGCTTTCTTTTTTTCTTACCGCTCCTGTACATAGTCGTAAAATCCGGATGATAAAGCTTAGATCGATCTCCCGCACCTTTCAGAAAATCGCCCACCAGTATCAGGGCAGTCTTTTCTATGCCTTCCGCCTCCGCAGCTTCCGGAAGAGTTTCTATAGTACATTTTAATATCTTTTCATCCGGCCAGGATGCCTTATAGACTATCGCAACAGGTGTATCCGGGGATAAACCGCCTGACAGCAGCTCTGTCTTTACCTTTTCCGTAAGAGAAGCTGAAAGAAAAATTGCCAGTGATGCTCCCGTAGCAGCAAGCACATGAAGCTGCTGGCCCGCGGGCACCGGAGTACGCCCCTCTGCACGTGTGATTATCAGGCTTTGGCTCACTTCAGGCAGCGTATATTCTGCATCAAGCGATGCAGCCGCCGCCAAAAAGCTGGATACTCCCGGAACAGAATGGTGTTCTATTCCAAGCATATCAAGCTGCTCCATCTGTTCCCTGATAGCGCCATACAACGATGGATCCCCGGTATGGAGCCTTACTACCAAACCGTTCCGATATCTTTCCATGACGGATATCACTTCTTCCAGAGTCATCTTTGCACTGTCATAAACAGTGGTATTCTCCCCTGCATATTTTAAAAGCTCAGGGTTGACCAGACTCCCCGCATATATTATACAGTCTGCCTTTTTCAGGTATTCTTTTCCTTTTACCGTGATCAGTTCCGGATCACCGGATCCTGCTCCTACAAAAACTACCATATCTAAATCTCACCGCCCCACTCTTTTATCAGTTCCCTGCCTTTGTCAGTTACCCCGAATACGCCGTACTTCCTTGTAAGCAAAAGTGCGCCGATCCTCATATTCTCTCCTGCTTTCCTTTCAAGCCTGCTCTGTATGGCATCAAGTATCCCCTGTGTAGCAGCCTCCAATACATTATACTCTTTCAAGATATCCACACAGGCTTCCGTTGTAACCTGATCACCTATCTTTTTTATGCATTCAGCCGGTGCACCGCACATAGCAGCATGAAAGCCTATAACTTCCTGTCTTCCGTCAGCGTAGGATGAGTGGGTATTCATTGCGCCACCGGCTATCTTTATGAGCTTTCCTGTGTGGCCGATAAGCATTACTTCCTTAAAACCGCCTGCCTTGCACAGCTCTATCGCATCCCCGATAAAGTTAGAAACTCTGGCATATCTGATGCCAAGCTTAGGATCCATGCACTTCTTTATAAAGTCTTCGCCCAGATTTCCCGGCGTGAGTATCACCCTCTCTGCACCTTCGCTGCGTATCTGCTTTAAGGCCACTTCTATGGTTTTCACCACAGCCCTTTCAGACATAGGCTCTACTATACCGCTGGTCCCGAGGATAGATATCCCCCCCTCTATCCCAAGGTAAGGATTCATTGTATTCTTCGCCCGTACTGCACCGTCCTCTGCGGATATCACCACATCAAAGCCTCCCTCGTATCCGTTTTCATCGGCTGCACGGATCACACTTTCCGTTATCATTTTCCTTGGTACAGAATTAATGGCAGCTTCTCCAATACTGCGGTCAAGTCCCGGCTTGGTCACCCGCCCTATACCGGCCCCTCCATCGATATTGACAGTACCGCTTTCGTTTAATCTGACACTTGATGTAATCTTTATACCATCCGTCACATCCGGATCGTCTCCTGCTCTTTTCTTAACGGTGCATACAGCAAGCTTTCCATCTTCAAGAAGCTCCGATGACTCCGCCGACACGCTGACCAACATTCCTCCGGGCGTATACAGCGAAAGCTTATCCGGGACCTCCCCCGTAAGCAAAAGCATTGCCGCGCCATAAGAAGCAAGCGATGCGGTAGTTCCCGTGGTATAACCTATTTTTAATTTTTTATCACCGACTCTTTCATATATTCCGCCGGGATTCATTATCTCTTCGATCTTTTCCCTGCTTACATCATAAAGTCCTGACAGGATCTCAGACTTCATTACATCTTGGGGCAGACCATATCTATAAATCTTCCCGTCCTTTACCATCAGCACCCGGTCCGAAAAACTGTTTGCCAGAAAAAGATCATGCACAGACATAAATACAGTTACAGGAGACTCTTCCCTATGTGCAACGGAGGTTAAAAGCTCCATCATCTCTATCTGATATTTCAGGTCAAGGAATGCCGCAGGTTCATCAAGTATAAGCACCTCAGGGCACTGTGCCAAAGCTCTCGCTATCAGCACACGCTGTTTCTGCCCGTCAGACAGGTTATCAAAAAGAAGGTTCCTTAGCTCATAGCAGTCGGTTTCACGCATAACCTGTTCTATTATTTCTATATCAGCTTTTTCAGGGATACCAAACCATCCGGTATAGGGATACCTTCCGGCCGATACCACATCAAAACAGCTTTCATTTTCATGTCGTGTCCTGGCAGTAAAAAGCACGGCTGTTTTCTTTGAAAAATCTTTCCCTTTGATCTCACGGATATCGGTTCCGGATATATATACCGTACCGGCCATTGCCTCAAGCTGTCTTGCCACCACGTGTAAGAGAGTTGACTTTCCCGCACCGTTTGGACCGATCAATGAAATCAGTTCACCCTTCGAAACAGCAAAGTCAATTCCTTCCAGCACTGTTTTTTTACTGTACCCTGCTGAAATCCCACTCGCTTTTATCATGTCACTCATCCCGCTGCCCTCTCTTTCTCCCGGCCATTATAAAGAGAACTACCGGCGCACCAAAGAATGCCGTCACGGTAGAAAGCGACAGCTCGATCGGTGAAAACAAAAGCCTTGCAACTATGTCGCAGAACAGAGTAAAAGCAGCTCCGGCAAGTATAAGTGCCGGTATCAGGATTATCGGTCTGGACTGCTTTATGAGTTTTTTTACAAGAAAGGGAACTGCTATGCCAACGAATGATACGGGACCGGCATAGGCTGTAACGACCGCGGAAAGAAAGCTTGAAAAAATGATCATCAGCAATTGAAGCCCACGGACATTGACCCCCAGACTTTCAGCATACTTTTCTCCCTGCATATATGCGCCTATAGGCTTTGACATAAGGAATACTCCTGCGATTCCGATAAGCACCAGTATCACCGCAGTATACGTTCCGGGAAATGCCGCACTGGAAAAACCTCCCTGCGCCCAGCCGTGAAGGCTTATTATAGAAGTGTCATCAGCAAATGTTACTATGAATTCAGTGACAGCCGTACAGATATATCCCACCATTATGCCTGCCACCAAAAGCACACTCATGCTTTTAACTCTGAAAGACAATATGAGTATCAGAAAAGTTGACAGCAGCGCACCTGCAAACGACGCAACGATCTTAAGGACTGATGTCATGCTTCCACCACTTGCCACGACAAATGTCATGGCAAGAACCATAGTCATTTTTGCTCCCGATGATATACCCATTACATAGGGACCTGCTATCGGATTTCTGAAGAAGGTCTGAAGAAGATATCCCGAAACGGCAAGAGCCGCACCTGATACTGCCGCCAAAAGAGTACGCGGCAATCTGATATCAAAAATGATCATGCTGTCATTATCCGAAAGGGGAGCAAAGATATTTACGGAAACACTCCCGGCGGCAACAGATATGAACGCTGCCGTTCCCAGCAGCACTAACATTATCCCAAAACCTATGATCGTTCTTTTTTTCGTTCCGGCTTTTTCCAATCAGTTATTTCCAATCAATTTTTTCCAAGCTTTCTGAGGTGAACTGTCTCCCCTTCTCCTGTCAGCATATTATGTATATCACTGACTATTGTTCCTACTTCATTTGAGTTCTGATATAAAGAGCCTTCCATCACCCATACATTACCTTCCTCAAACGCCTTGAAATTAGCAAACATTGCATTCTTGTCTATTATATCATCCAGACTGTCGACATGGTCAATTGTAGCATCATATACCAGAAAATCCGCCTCTCCGGCAAGTGTCATGAATTCTTCCATTCCGTATTTTACAGTCGACTTTACACTTTCATCATTCTCATCTGCAGTAAGTATATAGTTTCCCCCGGCCATTTCAGTCATCCTTGCCAATGAGCTTCCACCTTTAGTACAGACTATCTGTCCATTGGCACTGACATAGCAGGCCACCACCGTAAAACCCGTGTTTCCATACTCTTCCATTGAATCAACTATGGCTTTCTGTTCATTAAAGGCAACCTCCGCAACATCCTCTTTCCCGAGGATCAGGCCGTAAACCTTTATCCACTCCATCCTGCCAATAGGATCAGCCTCGTAGCTGGCACGATCTATCAGAACCGGTATTCCTAAGCCCTCAAGCTTCTCAACAACTTCAGGCTTATGGTTTACCATGGTATTCTCTATTGCAAGTTCACACCCCTCTGCCGTAAGTGTTTCATAATCCGGTGCACCGTAATTACCGCAAAAGATCATATCGCCGGATTCAATTGCACATACTGCTTCATCTATGGTCCAATCGTCTTTTTCTATTCCTGAAAATCTGACAGCATCAACGGCCTCAAGCTCTGCAAATTCACACATCGCCGCAGAATTTGCCAGATAGATATTATCCACGGGTCTTTTTATTACCGTCATTCCCATTGTATCTTCCGGAATCTCAGTTTCCTCGGGAACTATCAGGTATTTCCTGCCGTCAGATATCTCTATGGATGTATAACCGCCTTCATAGTCAGTTATGGAAAACTCTGTAGCGGCAGCATTCTCCCGTATGCCGGTTATCTTCAGGGGCACAGCTCCGGCATCTGCTGCCTGATTTCCCCATTCTGCATCCTGTGGTATATTTTCCGCTGTATTTCCATTCTCAGAAACAGAAAAAGACTCTCCGCCCGTACATCCGCACAGGGATATACAAGCGAAAAGAGTCCATGTAATTACAAGTTTATTTACTTTTCTTCTATAGTTGAAGAATCGAAGCATATTGTATATTCAATCTCGTGAGGCTTGCTCATTGCTGTAGTATCTGCAACAAAGGGAATCTCAACATCAAAACCTACGAGAGGAAATGCAAATACTGACAAACCTGAACTAATATCTGAAGTATATTTTACATCATCCCATATGGCATAGTCATAATTGTCACTTGAAAATTCAACATAAACTGTAGCCTGACCGTCTTTAACAGTAAACTCGGCAGGTGAGGTAACAGATGCTTTACCTGTTCCACCCGAAAGAACTGCTTTTACAGTATATTCACCGTCTTTCAGCTGAATATCGGCTGAAGCATCCTCTGCCAGCTCAACCTTTACTTTATGGTCGTACCACTTTCCCTTTTTTCCTATGATAGCTACATCAAATTCCTCGCCGATCACGGGAACCGGAATGTCAAAGCCATTCACCACTTCGGTAGAACCATCATCATATGTCACCGTATCCTCGGTGGGCTCAATTATCTTGGCGCCTTCCTTTTGTGCATCTTCGGCAGATCCCTGGAATACTTTCAGTATTCCGTCTCCGGCAAGACTCACATGGATCGTTGCCACACCATTTTTTACAGTAAGTGTTCCCTGATCGTTAAGAGTTTCATTTACATGAAACATGGAACTGTCTGTAGTAAATACTGCTGTGTATGTACCATCTGCAGGCAGCCCCGATGTTCCGTTTAAGTTACTGCTCAGAGTTATTTTTTTTTTAATGCTTCATCGATATGTGCTACATAGATAGCTTCTATTTCAGGAATAGAACCAAGTCCAAGGATCTGGCAGTCAACTGAATCAAACTTTCCACTTGCTTCGAACATGCTCTTCCATGAATCCTCTTCATCACCTGCCATATCGTTATTTGCATGGTCACCGGCAACAACCATGAGAGGTCTGAGTACTACATTTGTATATCCTGCAGCCGAAACATTATCAATAACAGCAGAACATTCAGTGCTCTCAGGCTCACCCTCTACTGTTCCTACAAATACGTTCTCATATCCAAGAGCATCAAACTGTGCCTGCATCTGCTCATAGGTTACCTTTGCCTTATGTGAAGTACCATGTCCCATAAGAACTATAGCGGTTCCTGCTTCCTTTGCCGCATCAAGGCTCTCAAAACCGGCCTCGCTTACAGCAGCTGCAACAACCGCCTCAGCAACAGCCTTCTTATCATCATTTACATCTGTTGCATCAGCGCCAACTTCACCCAGCATAGGCTCTGAAACGATGACTGACTCGAATTTATCACTGTACTTTTCAAGTGCTTCAACAAGCTCATCATACTCAGCACCATGCATAAGGTGTGTAGGCTGTACAACAAGATTCTTAACACCGTTACTTACAGCACGGTCCAGAGCCTGCTCCACATTATCAATAAACTCACCGTCACGAGCCTGTACGTGGTTGATTATGATCTGTGCGGTAAAAGCACGTCGTACGGACCAGTCGGGATATGCTTCCTGAATAGCTTTCTCGATACCGCCTATGTCATTTGTACGGCTGTCGTTGAATGATGTTCCGAAGCTTACTACAAGTATCTCATTCTCGCCTATTTCATCAGCATTAAGCGGATCGTCCTTTGATGCATCACCGGTATCACGGCCGAAATAATCGGGATCGGCAAATTCGCCTTCTACAAGTTCTTTCTGTGCATCTGTAAGTGCATCCCATGCTTCCTTTGCAGCAGCACACTGCGCATCTGTCTCGTCAGTCCTGGTCTGTACATAGATAGCATCGATAAGTTCTGCAACATTATCTGCCAATGCCTGATCCTCCTCTGCTGAACCTTCACTGCCCTCCTCAGTAGCCTCTGCAGAAGGAGCAGCTTCTTCCGTAGCTTCAGTCTCTGTTTCCGCAGGTGCAGGCTCACTGCCGCCTTCACAGCCAGTCATCACTGTTCCTGCTGCCAGCATTGCTGTCAATGCCATGGCAAAAAATCTCTTTTTCATGTTTTTTTCCTCCTTTGTGATTAACATCTGTTCTTAAATTTAAGATAAGAACAAAAAAGCTCCCTGCCGTAGGCAAAGAGCGACTTCCGGAAACCCCGTTTCCTTCCACACCGCAAACAGCCTGACCAGGACACACTGCTTACCGATCTTTCAGGACACGACAATTCCACGACGCGCTCATGCCGGATCTCGCGGCACGCATCTTCACAAGGCAGGTCTCCCGACTTAAGATCATCCCGGCCCACTTCCCTTCCCGGATTTCTCCAGTGGGCAGTCAAATGAGCAGCCGGTCATTATCACGGTGACGAGCTCGTCAGGGATTTTCACCCTGTTCCCTATTATCCGGAGCATGACCTCCGGCACCCTGCGAAACACACAAGATTATAAGACTTTGTTTGTATTATTGCAAATAGTAAATTTCAATATTATTGAAAAAATCCCTTTCATAGACTAAAATAACCCATGGTAACATTTGATGAACAAAACAAAGCAATTGAAATCCACAGTTAACAGACCATAAACCTTTTTCAGGAGACATAGAAATGGCTAAAACAAAAGAAATAAAAACAATCGGCGTACTCACAAGCGGCGGAGATTCACCGGGAATGAATGCTGCCATCAGGGCGGTAGTCAGGAAAGCACTTGCCAACGGCATGACAGTGAAAGGCATAAAAAAAGGCTATCAGGGCCTGATCAATGAAGAGTTCATGGATATGGACAGACATTCCGTATCTGAAATAATAGGACTTGGCGGAACCATACTTGGAACCGCAAGATGCGAAGAATTCAAAACCCCCGAGGGTGTACAGAAAGGTGCGGAAATATGCCGTAAACACGGGATTGACGGCATTGTGGTCATCGGCGGAGACGGTTCATACCGCGGTGCCCAGAAGCTCTCACATGAGGGCATCAATACGATAGGCCTTCCGGGAACTATCGATCTGGATATCTCATGTACAGACTATACCATCGGCTTTGATACAGCCATCAATACGGCAATGGAGGCCATCGACAAAGTCCGCGATACATCGTCCTCACACGAAAGATGCTCTATAATAGAAGTAATGGGAAGAAATGCCGGCTTCATAGCCCTGTGGTGCGGTGTTGCTAACGGTGCGGAAGACATCCTGCTTCCCGAAAAGTATGACTACAACGAGCAGACACTTATCAACCACATAATCGAAAACAGAAAAAACGGCAAGAAACATCACATAATCATCAATGCCGAGGGCATCGGACACTCCACCTCCATGGCTAGACGAATAGAAGCTGCAACAGGCGTTGAAACAAGAGCTACCATTCTCGGATACATGCAGCGTGGCGGTTCCCCCACCTGTAAGGACCGCTACTACGCTTCCATAATGGGTGCAATGGCTGCAGACCTTCTGAAAGAAGGCAAGACAAACCGTGTGGTTGCACAGAAGAACGGCGAGTTTGTTGATTTTGATATAGACGAAGCACTTGCCATGAGCAAGTCAATACCTGATTATGAGTACGAACTTTCAAAGATATTATGATAACATCCGCAGCAAACGAAAAAATAAAGCATCTCATAGCATTAAGGGATAAGGCAAAGGTCCGCCGTGAGGAGGGCCTTTTTCTTGTGGAGGGAATACGGATGCTGTGCGAAATACCGCCTGCGGATCTGGATGCTGTATTTATATCTGAGGAGTTTTATAAGAAAAATCCGAATGCACTACCTTCAAATGCCGAGATCCTGGATAACAGGATCTTCGAAAAGGTTTCAGCTGTAAATACACCGCAGGGTGTGATCGCCATTGTCAGACAAAAGCAATATGTAATGAATGACTTAACTGCCGCTAAATCCCCTATGCTCCTTATGTTAGAGACTATTCAGGACCCCGGGAATCTGGGCACAATGTTCCGTACTGCGGAAGCCGCAGGCTGCAGCGGAATCATCCTGACTTCAGACTGTGCCGATCCCTATTCCCCCAAGACAGTACGCTCCACCATGGGCGCCATACTCAGGCTTCCCTTTGTCACTGTTCCACAATTAGATGATATTTTCAAAATACTTAAAGATAAAAATATAACCGTCTTTGCTGCTGCACTTGAGGCATCGGTTCCCTATAACACCGTGGACTACAGCAAAGGCTGTGCCCTGCTCATCGGCAATGAGGGAAACGGATTAAAAAAAGAGACAATAGAAAGAGTAACTGATTCGGGGGGATGTACCATACATATTCCAATGGCAGGCAAAACGGAGTCATTGAATGCATCTGTAAGTGCCGCAATACTTATGTATGAGGCAGCAAGGCAGAGATCGTTTATATCACATAGCTGATGCAGCTTTCGTAACAGACAATGCCTTACAGGCAAGCATTATCTGTCGCGAAAGCGCGATACATTCGTTACTATAATAAAATCTCATACAATAAAAGGAGGAACATCATGAACATAGGATTTATCGGAATGGGTAACATGGCAGGAGCAATGATCGGAGGTCTGTTAAAAAACGGACTTGAGAAAAAAGAGAATATCTACGGTTCAGATGCAAGTGAAGCTGTTGTGAAAAAAAGGACAGAAGAATTCGGTATCAATACTACCACTGATAACCGTGAAGTTGCTAAAGCTTCAAATTATCTTGTACTTGCAGTTAAGCCTCAGTATGCAGTATCTGCCATAAACAGTTTTAAAGATGTCATTACAGATGATACAGTCATCATCTCCATTATGGCCGGCAAGAGTCTTACATGGCTTGAAGAAGCTTTTGGCAAAAAACTCAAATTCGTAAGATGCATGCCCAATACTGCTGCCCTTGTAGGTGCGGCAATAACAGGTGTAACCCCTAATGATGCGGTAACAGAAGACGAATTAAAAAATGCGATTTCCATAATCGAGTCCTTCGGTAAAGCATCTGTTGTACCTGAAAACCTTATGGATGCCGTATGTGCAGTCAGTGGGAGCTCTCCTGCATATGTATTCATGTTCATCGAAGCAATGGCAGATGCAGCCGTTGAAGAAGGGATGCCCAGAGCCCAGGCATATGAATTTGCCGCAAATGCGGTATACGGAAGCGCAAAACTTATGATAGATACAGGCAAGCACCCCGGTGAGCTGAAGGACATGGTATGCTCCCCTGCAGGAACTACCATTGCAGCCGTAAGAGTACTTGAAGAAGCAGGCTTCCGCGGAACCGTTATAGACGCTGTAGAAGCCGCCGCAGAAAGATCTAGGGAACTGTAAGTATAAACCAAAGGCTGTAACACTTATAATCCGGCTACCTGCGCCAACCCTTTACCTGAGGTAATGCATATGTGACCTTCACATTATCATTTCCCAACAGTTCCCGCAGTTCACTTACTAACTGTGCAGAAATCTCAGCGCCGCCTTCATCCGGATGAAGTACCTTTTTCTGATCTGATATATATCCTCTCAGTCCATCCAGCCCCGGGTGTTCGGAGAGGATTTTTTTTATGTCATTAATCTTATCATTTCGCTCAGCTTCGTCTTTATACTGTATCCAAAGAGTCTTCTGAACAGACTCTATACTGTCGATCCTTTCAGCGATAAGTTTACCGTCCTTTTCTTCCTCGGCACTGACTTTTCCGTTTATTATCACTTTACTGTCCTCGGCAAGCAGCGACCTGTACTGTGTAAGAGTCTTTGGAAATACTATGACCTCAGCCTGTCCCACCAGGTCCTCCAGTGTAACAAAGGCCATAGCATCACCCTTTTTCGTATATTTGATCTTTATGCCGGAAACAATCCCTGCCAGTGAGATCCTTGAACCGTCAGACACATTCATAGTCTTAAGCTCGCTGATATTTTCGTATTCCTCCAGATACAGATCCGTAGTGTAATTGGTCACCAGGGAATCCCACAATCCCATGTATTCCTCAAGAGGATGACCGCTTAAATATATGCCAAGCACTTCCTTTTCCAGCATGAGCAGATCTTCGCGTTCAAATTCTCCTATATCCTTGGGAATAACAGTCTCACGCTGGCTCCTGCCTTCCTCTCCCATAAGATCAAAAAGGCTGATCTGCCCCGCCATGGAGCTCTTCCTGTCCGCAGCTACCGAATCCATTATGTCAGGATAAATATACATAAGTTCCTTGCGCTTAACACCAAAGCAGTCAAAAGCTCCCGCTTTTATAAGATTTTCTATCAGGCGCTTATTTATGCCTTTATCCGATGTACGCTCTATAAAATCACGCATGCTCCTATAGGGGCCGTTAGCATCACGTTCCTTTACCACTGCCGCTACAACATTGCCCCCCACGCCCCGGACGGCATTCAGCGCATAATAGATCCCGTTCTCATTTACGGTAAATCCCACGCCACCATAGTTAATATCAGGAGGAAGTAGATTTATCCCTTTTGTCCTGATATACATCAGGTATTCGGAAAGCTTTGTGGAATTGTCAATAACGGATGTCATGATAGCTGCCATGAACTCCGCCGGATAATAATGCTTGAGATACGCCGTCTGATATCCTACCACCGCATAGCAGGCTGCATGTGATTTATTGAATGCATACTTGGCAAAGTCCATCATAGTTGCATAAATACGGCTGGCTGCCTCCTCGGATATCCCGTTCTTTACGCAGCCCGGAACAAAGGCCGGCCAGTCCACCTCAGGAAGGCCCTTTTTCTTTGCTTCCTCTATCTCGCTTTCATTGCCATGGATGAATATGTTACGCTCATGCTCCATGACATATTCTTTCTTTTTGCTCATGGCACGACGCACATTGTCAGACCTTCCCATGGAAAATCCTGCCAGGTCACGCACTATCTGCATAACCTGCTCCTGGTAAACTATACATCCGTATGTAGCCTTCAGTATCGGCTCGAGCTCCGGACATTCATATACTATGTGCTGCGGATCGTTCTTACCCGCAAGATACTTCGGAATGAAATCCATAGGCCCCGGACGATAAAGCGATATACCGGCAATGACATCCTCAAGACACTGCGGCTTAAGAGTCTTCATGAAATCCGTCATGCCCGCACTTTCAAGCTGGAACACACCGGTACAGTCACCGGATGAAAGCATGGCGTAAACCGCCGGATCCTCATAGTCGATCTTTGAAATATCTATTGTCTTACCGGTGGCAGCCTTTATATTGTCTAAGGTATCCTTTATGACCGTAAGTGTCCTAAGCCCCAGAAAGTCCATCTTAAGCAGGCCCAGAGGCTCCAGTGTAGCCATGGTAAACTGTGCCATCACAGCATTGTCTCCCCCAAGTGCCAGGGGAATCATATCATCTGCAGCCTTGGGACATATCACGACTCCGGCGGCGTGCATGCCCGTCTGCCTGGGAAGCCCCTCAAGCTTAAGCGCATAATCAATAAGTGTATGTACATCATCGTCTCCCCTGTATTCAGCCATAAGATCCGGATTCTTTTCCAGTGCATCAGACAGGGTGATATTCAGCTCGTCAGGGACCATTTTAGCTAACTGGTCACATTTAGCATAGGGCAGATCCATTACCCTGCCCACGTCCCTTATGACGCCTTTTGCCAAAAGCTTTCCGAAGGTTACGATCTGGACCACCTTCTCGCTGCCGTACTTTTCACGGACATACTGTATGACATCCTCACGGTGGTTATAGCAGAAGTCCACGTCTATATCAGGCATGGATACACGTTCCGGATTAAGAAAACGCTCGAAAAGCAGCTGATATCGTATGGGATCGATATCGGTAATATGGATCGCGTATGATACTATACTTCCGGCTGCACTTCCACGCCCCGGTCCCACCGGGATATCATGCTCCTTGGCATAATTGATATAGTCCCACACTATCAGAAAGTAATTCACGAAGTCCATGGTCCGCATTACATCCAGCTCATATTCCAGCCGTCTGCATAACGCATTCCAGGACCATACAGGAGAAATACCTCCGTCATCGGCATATTTTCTTTTTACCTCATCATCCTTTATGGCACTGTCTATCATGCTGTCCAGTGAACCGCCGGCATCTTTCTCAGCAACCGGCTCAGGTATCGGTACCACATCGCCGGAGCCTGCCTGTGAAAGCCTGTACTGCTCAGGATACCTTTCCCGCATTCCCATATCACAGAGATAATTCAGGTACTGCCAGGAACGGATATACTCTTCCACAGTAGCCGTGCCGTCAGTTTTTTCACTTTCTGTAGCCTCTCCGGCTTTACGATAGCTGTCCTCGCCATTTTTAATATACGCCCTTCTTGATTCCGGCAGGCTCTCAATATATGATGTGCTGTCAAACTCTTCAGGGATCTTATATACCGGCAGAAGAGGTTTGCTGTAGTGAATTTCCACATGACAGCGCTCGGCAATTTTTGCGGTATTCTCTATCGCCTCTGTTGCGTAAGGAAAGAGTTCACGCATCTCCTCCTCACTCTTTACATAGAACTGCCCGCCCTCGTAGCGCATGCGGTTCTCGTCACTTAAATGTGCACCTGTCTGTATGCAGAGAAGCACATCGTGAGCCTGTGCATCATCCGCATAGGTGTAATGGCAGTCATTGGTAGCAACTAAAGGAATGTCCAGGTCACGGCTCATCCGCATAAGTTCCATATTAACCGTTCTCTGTGCCGGTATGCCGTGATCCTGCATTTCCAGATAATAATTGCCCTCACCGAAAAGATTTTTGTACCAGAGTGCAGTTTCTTCCGCCTTCTCTATCATGCCCCTGGTTATAAATCTGGGAACTTCTCCGGCAAGGCAGGCCGACAGACAGATAAGTCCCTCATGATACTGCTCAAGCAATTCATGATCTACACGCGGCTTATAGTAATACCCTTCGGTAAATCCCTTGGATACTATCTTTACAAGATTACGGTAGCCTGTATCATTCTCCGCAAGAAGAATGAGATGGTTATACCTGTCGTCACCGCCTGAAACTTCCTTGTCAAATCTTGAACCAGGAGCAACATATATCTCGCAGCCAAGGATAGGGTTGATCCCAGCCTCCTTAGCAGCCTCGTAAAAATCAACTACGCCGTACATAACGCCATGGTCCGTTATGGCTGCGGCAGTCTGCCCCAGCTCCTTTACCCTGCTGACATAATCCTTTATTTTGTTTGAGCCGTCTAACAGGCTGTATTCCGTATGCGTATGTAAATGGACAAAAGACATATTAACCCCCGTTTTTTAAAATGACTCCATAAGACCGCTTAAACCGTCTTCCCTGTATACATCTTTGTAATAATCCAATTCATCGTTTATCAGTGAATCGATCACCTGCATCCCCAGCAGTTCAACAGGGGCCTTGTCATCAGTAAGTACCAGTCCCGCACTCTCATGTACCGACAGCCTTTCCCTGACATCCGTAAGCTGATTTTTCAGACCTTCATCAGGAACATTCTCACATCCTTTTGATAGTGCCGACATCATGTCAGTGTCGACAGATGCAAAAAGCTCACGGTTGGTGGAATTCCTCACATCGACTACAACCACATTTGGAAATACACTTGCCACCGTATCCGAAAGATAGTTAGTTATATCAGGACCACCCGCTTCATCATAGCCGTGCATGTTCATATTGACTACCATCACACCACCGTCTTTCAGATGATCCCTTACCATTGTGAAAAACTCCACGCTGCTCATCTGGAATGGTATGGTTATATCCTGATAGGCGTCCACCATGATCACATCGTATTTTCCCTTATCTGCCTGCAGATAGGCACGTCCGTCATATGTATGGACCACTATGTCATCCGACAGTTCAAAGTATTCATGTGCAAGATCAGTTATCTTTTCGTCTATCTCCACACCGGTCACTTCAGAGCCCGGGAAAAACTTAGTACACTGCATACCGAAAGTTCCCGTTCCCATTCCAAGGATCAGTATGTCCAGATCCTCTGAGGTTTTTGCTTTCTCTCCGGCATACATGGCCATAGTCGGTGCTGCCAACGCGTAATCGTAATACATTCCTGTCAGATCACTGCTCTTCATGCGAATAGACTGTACACCGAATAAAACATTCGTGGATAACATGGTAGCCCGGTCAGAATCCGTCACCTGCAGATAGTTATATATTGACTCACCCTCATAGGTCAGCGAATCATTCCAAAATGCAAAATTGGAACGGTGCCCTAATATGCAAGCAAGCAAAAACAAAGCACTGCCGGCTCCGAGAATGATTTTTTTTATCTTCCCACTTTTTGCTGTCAGAAAATATACGGCAGCAATTATTATAAGTATCCCTGCAAAAATCAGGAATGTGGCAGATGTTCCTACGGAAGGGATAGTTACAAAAGTAGGCAGAAATGTCCCTATGATCGATCCGATCGTATTGCAGGCTCCAAGCTTTCCGGCAACGGAACCGCTCTCACCGATATCGGATATGGTATATTTAATAAGAGACGGCGTCACTGTTCCCAATAAAAACAATGGAAAAACAAATATGATCATGCAGGCTGCAAAGGACGACCAGATCAAAAGTCCTGTTGAAACCGTAACTATCATCAGGCCGGTTATGGCCAGTATGATATATTTCCCAAGGACAGGTATAAAGGCTATCCAGATCGCCGCTATCAGTATCCTTGTAAAAAGCTTGTCCGGTCCATCTCCCTTATCGGCCCATTTTCCCCCGATCACATTTCCAAGTGCCATGGCGATCATAATGGTGCCTATTATTATGGTCCACACTATCTGTGACGAGGAAAAATATGGCGCCAGCAGCCTGGAAGCGCCCAACTCCACTGCCATCACTGCCATTCCTGCAAAAAACTCGGTTATATAAAGGTAGTATCTGTTTTTTAAAATATCAATCTTCACTATTATTTCTGCCCTCTATGCATTTCGTTACAATCTTTTAAAACTTCCCTCTTGCTACATGATATTAGTTTTCTCACAGCCAACCCCGAGTCACTTTAAATACGAATCATCATTTTGCTTTCCACAGGCTATATACGGGTGTTTTTGTTACTGACTCACCATGCGCATTTAACTGAAAATCAATGATGCATGAGCCAATAACGAACTAATGTTCATTTTATCATATAACGCATGTAAAAAAAATCATGTATTCAAAAAAATAACTTCTGCGATAAATACTGACAGTTGTGCTATAATATCACTTATGAAACTGGCGATTACACAACCTTATCTTTTTCCATATATCGGTTACTGGCAGCTTATCGCAGCTGCTGACCGCTTCGTCCTGCTGGATGACGTGAATTATATAAAAAAAGGCTTCATAAACAGAAACCGAATATTAGATGGTAATTCGCCCCATCCATTTACCATATCTCTGGACCACCCGTCCATGAACAAACTCATAATGGACTCGAAGCTTTCTCCCGAGCCTAAAAGCCGGATGAATTTTTTACGCCTCGTCCAGGACTTATACAGACGAGCTCCATATTTTGACGCAGTTTATCCCATGATAGAACGCGTAATGACAAACTCTGAAATAGACCTTACGGATTTTATTTTCTACAGTATCAGGGAAACCGCCTCCTATCTGGAGATAAACACAGACTTTACAAAATCCTCCTTAGTCGAAAAGGATCCAACCCTCAGGGGCCAGGACAGAATCATAGCCATATGTAAAAAACTCGGTGCAGACACCTATATTAATCCCACCGGCGGTCGGGAACTTTATGATCAGGAGTCCTTTGCCGCCAATGGTATGCAGCTTTACTTTATCGATATGAAATATGATAAGGTGAAATACAAACAGTTTACAGAGCCTTTTGTTGAAAATCTTTCTATCATAGATGTAATGATGTTCAACAGTGTAGAAAAAATCAGCGAAATGCTTAAACAATATGAACTGAATGCGCAGTAATAAACTGAACTGAGCCAAACTGCCATGTGCAAATCCGGCTGCGAGAACAATATCAGGATACCATTATTTCATAAACATATCTATAGCTTTGTTCATCTTATCAACAGCTTCCTTGTCATCCTCTGCGACAGCTTCTACTATACAGTGCTCCAGGTGCTCCTTTAATAGTGCCTTTCCGGCATTATTCACTTCACCCTTTATTGCCGCAAGCTGAATAAGCACATCCGCGCAGTCCTGTCCGTCTATTAGCATTTTCTTTGTGGACTCAAGGTGACCTATAGTACGCGAAAGACTGTTCACAATCTTTTTTATCTCAGCAGGATCATGGGTATGGCTGTGGGTATGATGTCCATGATGATGTGTGTGTTCACTATTGGCTGTATTTTCTTTATGGGTTTCCGCCATTCTTTTTCCTCTTTACTATACGATACAGTATAAAATTTTCTTTTCTAAAGACCTGCGAAAGAACAAACAGATATCTTTGATCTTCTTTCAAAACCATTTTATTATAAATCATGCAATATCGCCACAAAAAACTTGTTATAAAACTGATTTTAATCTATCATAGTAGCCGGGTATTTTTCCGTAGCCACGACTAAAAATATACCTTAGATCAGTCTTTTCAAAAAAGGAGCCAAATAATGAAACATGTCACACTTGAAAAAGATATAAATGATATCGTTGTTTCAGTCATTCTGCCTGTCTTTAACGAAATAAGGACCATTGAAAATGTCCTAGAAGCAGTAAGAGCAGTTGACTTTAAAAAAGAGATCATCGTTGTAGATGACGGCTCCACCGATGGTTCAAGGGAGTTACTAAAAAAACTCAGAATAGAAAAAAAGATAGACAAGCTCATACTAAACAAAAAGAATATGGGCAAAGGTGCTTCTTTAAGGAGAGGTTTCAAAGCTGCATCAGGTGACCTCGTAATAGTACAGGATGCAGACTTGGAGTATGACCCCAATGATATAAAACTGCTCATAGTCCCTTTTGTCGAAAGCGACGCTGAGGTAGTATACGGTTCCAGGTATCTAAAAGGCAATAAATATCGCGTAGATGGTTTTTACCACGAATTCGGAAACAAGGTTCTCACAGGTATGTCAAACATCTGCTCAGACCTGTCCCTTACGGACATGGAGACCTGCTATAAAATGTTCCTGCGTGAAGTTATCCAGTCTACGAAGCTTTGCGAAAACAGATTCGGTTTTGAGCCGGAGGTTACAGCCAAGATTGCGAAACAGAAAAGAAGGATATATGAGATTCCTATTTCCTACTCCCCCAGAACATTTGAGGAAGGAAAGAAGATCGGAGTAAAAGATGCCTTCCGCGCAATATGGTGCATACTGAAATATAATTTTTTTAGATAAAACTAAAACTTCCCACATATGGTATGTAGGAAGTTCTAATTTCTATTGAAGTATCCCACACCGATAGCTCACCTGCCGGTGGGGTCGTTCACCAAGCAGTTCTTACGGAAATGCCCAAACGTATCCACCTCGTCCGGAACCGTTCACACGCTACATCCATGTAGCGTTGTTCACTCGCCCCACCCTCCATGGTGGGGCGTTCCTAGTGTATTCATGCATTTCCGAGAACTGCTAAGGTTCACTTTACACCGTCAGGCGAGTCTATACGGTGTGGGAAATCTTAGTAGCTAACCAAAATCTCCCACATATAGTCTATGTGAATCAGGTCAACTACTCTCAGTCCAGGTACTTCTTCAGTACATCCACCTTGTCTGTTTTCTCCCAGGGAAGATCAAGGTCATCACGTCCGAAATGACCATAAGATGCGGTCTGCTTGTAAATAGGTCTGCGCAGATCAAGCATCTTTATGATTCCGGCAGGGCGAAGGTCAAAGTTCTCCCTGACGATCTCTGTCAGCTTATCATCAGCAAGCTTACCTGTACCAAAAGTGTCAACGGATACGGAAGTAGGCTCCGCTACGCCAATTGCATAGGAGAGCTGTATCTCGCACTTATCTGCAAGACCTGCAGCCACGATATTCTTTGCCACATACCTTGCTGCATAAGCTGCTGAACGGTCAACCTTTGTACAATCCTTGCCGGAGAATGCGCCACCACCGTGACGGGCATATCCACCGTAGGTATCAACGATTATCTTTCTGCCTGTAAGACCTGCATCACCGTGAGGTCCGCCTATTACGAAGCGGCCTGTAGGGTTGATATATATCTTTGTATCCGCATCAATAAGCTCTTTGGGAAGGACAGGATCAAAGACATACTTCTTTATATCCTCATGGATCTGTTCCTGTGTCACATCATCATCATGCTGTGTAGAAAGAACCACTGCCTCAAGTCTTACGACCTTGTCATTTTCATCATATTCAACAGATACCTGGCTCTTTCCGTCAGGACGCAGATACTTAAGAGTACCGTCCTTACGAACCTTTGTAAGCTGCCGTG
>CAMOJK010000018.1 GCA_946616835.1 uncultured Lachnospiraceae bacterium | reverse complement strand
TTGCAACTGACAATCCCTTTGGCTCATCCGGTACACAGAAACTGCCGGAATCGCAGCTGGACAGATTTATGATCTGCCTTAGCATGGGTTATCCTGATTTTGAAAATGCATTGGCTGTGCTTAAGGGGGATTCATCCGTGACACTTACCCGCGTAAATGCAGTGGCAGATACAGAAAGAATCATTGCCATGCAGGCGGAGGTTAGAGAGGTTTTTGTTTCTGATGTCATTTATGAATATATTGTAAGACTGACGGAAACCACCAGGAATCCTCTTTATTTTGCGCTGGGACTTTCGCCGAGAGGCAGCATAGCAGTGCTTAAGATGTCCAAAGCTTATGCATATGTACAGGGAAGAAACTATGTGATACCGGAGGATGTGCATGATGTATGGCAGGCTGTGGCGGGACACAGGGTGCGGCTTGGCGGGCAGGCCAAGGCTTCAGGGATAAGTGCTGAAGAAGCTTTGAAACGGGTGCTTGGTCAGGTGGAAGTGCCCAGGATCAGTTAACTCTTTACCGGATTATTTATAAATGTACAGAACATATCATCCGCTTTATATTATTTCCTATATTTTGACGATTATTCTGTTCGTTCTGGGGGCAGTGTTTTACAGACAGCCGCTTATTGCTGTTTTGCTTCTTTTAATGATCGTTCTTGTTCCGTTTTCTGTTTTTATCACGCTGATATGTGCAGAACGCCTGGAACCGGATGCTGTTTCCGACAGGTCCGGGGAGATAAGTGTTGCCCAATCTGTCACTTTGACACTTAAGCTTACCAATCCGACTATCATACCGATGCTTAATTGCAGGCTTGACTTTTCGCTGGGCAATTCACTGCTGGGAAGCTTTGATAATGAGGTGGTTATGCCGGCAGAGGCAAAACGGACCAAAGAAGTGCGCATCCCTATTGAAACCTCAATGCCCGGAATGGTGAGGGTAGTATTTTCATCCCTGGCTGTTACGGATTTTCTTCATTTCTGCACATTTACTTATCCTTATGAGAAGATCATAGAGCTGCCTGTCATGCCAACGCAGAGACAGCTTCCGCCTCTTCAGTTTACGAAGGTAAGTATACCATCGGATGAGGCGGTATCCACCGGAGACGGAGATCTTACTACCGACATAAAGGAAGTTCGTGAGTATAGAAATGGTGACAGGCTCAGGGATATCCACTGGAAGATCTTGGCAAGGAAAGATGAGATTATGGTGAAGGAATATGACCGTACAAAGGATCTTTATTATGTGTTGCTTCCGGAGTTTGAATATGATTTTCTTAAAGATGACCTGGAAATATTCTATGCCTGCGGTAAAGAACTTCTAAAGAGAAAGGAAACATTCCGTGTGGCACTTGCCGGTGATACCGGAGATTTTCTGGAAATGTATAAAGTAGCGTCTATTGAAGAACTGGACACGGTGCTTTACAGAATATATGATGTCTATAGTGGTCTTAAGAGCGGTGAGACATCACAGATTTATGATGTTTTTAGCAGGCAGTATCCGGACATGCCGGGGGTAATACGGATACATAGGGGGAATATTGTCATGCCGGAGATTATAGAGGAGTATTGAAACGGATGGCTGTGGTATTGGGCGCAAAAAGAAAAGAACAGGCACAGAGGGCTGAGGAACTTGAACGCTTCGGTCTTACTATGGGGGATTTCAGTACAGGTAATAAATCCAACCGTTTCTTTTTGTGCTTTATAAGAGCTTGTCTTATATTTTTGGCTACATATGGCACGGTAGGCGGGGTGGTATCTGCCATAGGACTTCAGTATGCTGTACCTATAGTTATTGTTGCGCTTTTTGTGCTGGCATTTTTTTCTGCATTTCTTTATTACAATAAGATATCGTTTTATATAGGATATATCGTTGTATTTGCCGGTTTTATCGTTTTTTCCATATCTTCATACTGGTACATAAATTCAGGATATCAGGCCTTTGTGAATGTGCTTTATAACAAGTACAGTGATTTTTTTGCATTGCTTTCAGTCAGAGAGGCAACTGAGTTCGTAACGGACAGGTATGTTACTGTGTCCTATGCAATGATCTTTATCGGCTGGTTTTTCTCCATATTGCTTAATATTGCCATATCGGGATATATGAATCTGCCGGCAACTTTTCTTCTGACATTCCTGCCGCTGCAGACTGTATTCTATATCGATATGACACCGCCCGTGCCCTATCTTGTGATGTTGATCACGGTTTATGTTACGGTAGCTTTGCTCAGACGTTCCGGGCATTTTTCGCTTCCTTACAAAAATGCAAAGGGAGAGGAATTTGACCGGGTCAGGAAAAAGATGAAGGTGGGCAAGGAAAAACACAGCCATGTATATCTGTCCAGCAGTTCCGGCATGCTCACGATTGCCGGTTACAGTCTGCTTATAGCAACTGTATTTCTGCTGATTGTATCGGGTGTTTTCTCTGAATTGGGAAGCAAGTATGTGTCGAACAAAGTTAAAAATACAACGGATGCCTATGTGAAAACCGCGGTTCAGGAGGGTCTGACTTCACTTTTGAACAGGTACCGCGCAACCGGCGGCCTGGCAAAGGGAAGACTCGGCGGCGTAGGTAATGTGGCACCGGATTTCCAGACCGATATGTATGTGAGATTTGTGCCGTATTCTACCGGAAGTGTCTATCTGAAAGCATATACAGGAGTTACTTACGAGAATGACTCTTTTAACGGCTACAATAAGGATGTGAGCTTAGATGAGCCTCCTATGCCGGATCCTGCTATTTCTGCCGGTGGGGAATATTCGAAGATGTGGATACAGAATGTTGATGCGGGACATGATTATTATTTCAGACCGTATGACAGCTACTATGCTACCTTCAACAAGTCAAAGTGTGGGAATGTGATTGCGGATGAAACAACGGAATATGCGCATCAGAACTATGCTGAAAGCTTTGAAATGCTGGATAGTGAGACGGAAATGAAGGAATTTGTTACCGGTGATGCGTGGGATAATTATGAGGTTTTGTTTGTACCTTATGAAATGCTGGTATTTTATCAGCCTAATCCGAATGTTACGGATGAATATGAGGAATATGTATACGAAACTTTTCTGGACATTCCTGAGGGGCAGAGGGAGGAATTGGAGAAATTCCTTGATGAGGCAGGAATAGAATATGATGCATCAAAATGGCGGAATGTGGATGTGAATGATGCTGAGGCGTATCAGAAGGCTCAACAGGAAAGGCTGGATGCTGCCTCGGATCTTGCGGTATATTTCAAGAATAATTTTGATTATACAATGTCACCAGGGGTAACACCTTCCGGGGAAGATTTTGTGACTTATTTCCTTAATGTGCAGAAAAGAGGATTCTGTGCGCATTACGCCGCATCTTCGGCTTTGCTTTTAAGGTGTCTTGGAATCCCGACACGCTATGTGGAAGGATATGTGATATCTTATGAAGATGTGCTGGATTCAGATGGTGTGGAGGGGGATGTGTCGGAATGGCAGATCAGCAGTGACACATATGAAAATGCCGGAATAGTTGAAGTGGATGTCACTGACGCAAGTGCACATGCCTGGATAGAGATATATCTTGACGGATATGGTTGGATTCCGTATGAGATGACGCCACCGTCTGGTGAGGATGAACTCAGTGCATCACAGTTAAGCCTTTATGCACTGTTTGAGGGACTCCTGTATCAGACTGCAAGAAATACCGTTGACAATGGTAATGATGATGCTGGCGATATCGTAAACGGTAATATAGGCAGGGTAAGCGGGGCTTTCAAAGCGCTGGATTTTCTCTTTAGGCCTTTATGCTGGGTATTGGGCGTGCTTGCAGCTGTAATATTTTCGGTCTACCTGTACCGCTATCTTAAACCTGTCATTAAGAGCAGGAGATTGCTTAAAAACGGTGACTACGCAGGGGCGCTGCTTGAAAGATATAAGAGTGTTCCGAGAAAACTATACAGAAGACGGTTGCTTGGGAAAAAGAATCAGACTCTCCGTGATACAGAGGATTTTATAAAAAAGTGGGTTGAAGACGGAAAAACAGAAAAAGAACAGGCATTTGGCAAAAAAAAGCGTAAAGCTGTTTATGTGAAGGCTCCGGCAATAACTTTGGCTGAACTGGGAGAAATAATGAGCCTTCTTCGGAAAGCGGCATATTCCGGAAATAATCTTGGAGGTGATGAGTACAGACGCGGGATAAAGCTGATCCGTAAAATGTTATAGTGTGATAAAAATTATACTTTGTGGCAGGGCTATCAAGATTGCGGGAAGTATGCTGCTATGGTATAATCATAGGAATATTGGGGGATTATTCCTGTTTGCAAGATGTTAAAAAAGGACAAGAAGGAAAAAAAGGGAATAAAGGAAGATAGTTCAGTTAAGTCTATCCTGATCACTGCATTAATAATGCTTCTCTTTAGCGTGGGCTTAAGCTTCGCTATGAGCATTTCAATGGAATCTGCATATCGCAAGGAAATAACTGAAGATTTTCAGGAACACCATGTTTTGTCTGCATCCATACTGGGACGTTATTACTCAAGGGAAGCGGAGACCGCAAGGAATATTGCGGGCTTATTGTCATCGTTTGAACTGATGTATACCACTGCTGATGTGCTTGATGTGGAGGGACGTTTTTCAACAGTGGACGATCAGGCTCATATAGGTTATGTGGGCGGAGATGGCTTTATTTACCTTGACGGTGAGAGATATTTTCCGGAAGTTCATGAGAATCTCTTTGAGTATTTTAAAGGGTATAAGATAAAAGAGGGCGAAACAATGGTTACGGAGGCCGGATCTCTCATTTCTTGTATTGATTCGTCTGATGTTGTTGCTATTGCACCGATTCATATCAAGAATGAGTGTGTGGGTTTTATTTTTATACCGATCGATACGGAAAGAATTTTTGCAAGAGAGACTTTCTCGTCCCAGCAAAAGGAAGCAGAGCTTTTTCTTGTCAATAAACAGGGAAAGATAATTGCTGCAAGCTCAAGGAAATTCGGCTATGATGCAAGTGGTGCTCCTGTCATTCCGGTATCAGGGGATGAAGGAACATCATCATCGGATGTGACGGCTTCCGGTTCTTCTGACCTTATCCTAGGAACTGTCATTCAGGATCTTCTCAATAGTGAATCTGATGGCAAGATAAAGTCCAGACAGACCATACAGAATCTTACCAGGGGGCTTTCCAATGATGAAGAGGGTATGATCACCGTGCGTGATTCCGAAGGATATAAATTTCAGGTTTCGTATGCACCGGTACAGGATGCATACCGGCTTTACCTTGTTACAAGGTATAATTCAAATATTGTTGAGAGCGGTGTGCAGCCTATGGTATATAGGAGCGTAGCTACCTGTCTGACGATCATCTGTATAATGATAGGTGCGATATTGTATGTATGGCTTATTGCGCGCAAGACCAGCGATACAGCGGAAAGACTGGCGTATGAGGATCCGCTTACAGGTGGAAAAAATGTAAACTATTTCAATGAGTTTGCTCAGATTCTTTTACATGATAATAAGGAAATGCCTTTTGTGATATGTCGATTCGATATAGCAAATTTCAGGTATATAAACGAATCTTACGGTCATGTGAAGGCTGATCAGGTCCTTAAGGCTTGTGTTAAAGAATTCGAAGAGTGTTTTGGACCCAGAGAAATCTGTGTGAGAATGAATGCAGATCAGTTCCTTGCTCTGATGGTAAATGATGCTGGTATGGATGGAAGGCTTGAGGCATTCAGGGCAGCAGTGAATGCGGCAGCCAGGGGTGTAGGTATTAAGTATCCTATTAAATTCAAGCTTGGCATATACCAGATGCGCAAGCATGAAAAAGATGTGGATGTGATGATAGACAGGGCTAATGCTGCCAGAAAGATGCTGAGGGGCGATGAAAAGCATAGCCGTCTTACTTATTCTGAAGAGATAGCTGCTAATATGCATAAGGCTAACCAGATAGAATCGCAGATGCAGCATGCGCTTGCCTCGGGTGAGTTTAAGGTATACCTGCAGGCTAAGTGGGATATAGAGAAAAATACGGTCTGTGGATGTGAGGCACTGGTGCGCTGGGTTAAGTCTGATGGAAAGATAGTAAGGCCGGATGAATTTATTCCCCTGTTTGAGAAGAATGGTTTCATAGAAATGCTGGATTTTTACATGTTGGAGACAGTGTGCCAAATGGTGTGCAATCTTCAGAAGGAAGGCAAGAAGGTTTATCCTGTTTCTGTAAATCAGTCCAGAGTCCTGCTGCATAACCCGGATTATCTTGATAATGTGGTTGATATATTAAGAAAGTATAAGATTCCCGAGGGACTGGTGGAACTGGAGATTACGGAGACTGTTTTTGAAGATGAGAAAGACAGGATATTCAATGTCCTTGAAAAGCTTAAAGTGTGCGGTGTAAAACTCAATATGGATGATTTCGGTTCAGGCTACTCATCGCTGAATATGCTGAAGGATGTTCCTTTTGATATAATAAAGATTGACAGAATCTTCTTCTCTGCATCTGTGGATAATGAAAAGAGCAGGGTGGTGCTATGCAAGGTTGTTGAGATGATAAAAGGTATAGGAATGGATGTGGTGTGCGAAGGCGTGGAAAATCAGGAACATGTGGATTTTCTGAGAAGCATAGGTGTACGAAAGGTACAGGGGTTCTATTACGCTAAGCCGGTTCCAGCTGAAGAGTTTATAAGCAGTTATTGTGAATGATATGTGTTTGCTGACGGATGAAGAGATACTGGCACTTCCGAAAGATAATTTCCAGAAGAAAACAGATGAATATATAAGGAATATGCAGGAAAGGGGGGAGCGTGGCAGACTCTTGCTCCATAGTTGTTGTGCCCCCTGCTCCAGCTACTGCTTGGAGTATCTCAGGCAGTATTTTGAAATTACGGATTTTTTCTTTAATCCAAACATAACAAAAAATGATGAGTATAAAAAACGAGCGACAGAACTGGGAAAACTTATATCTGAATATAACAAAATAGGACCTGGAATAATAGATTATGTTGAAGAACCTTATTCACCGGAAGAATTTATGACAGCCGTAAAGGGAACTGAAAGTGAGCCGGAAGGCGGACTTAGGTGCGTTAAATGTTTCAGACTCAGACTGTATGCAACTGCAAAGTATGCGGCAGAAAATTGCTATGATTGTTTTACGACCACATTAACAATCTCTCCCTTAAAAAACGCATCTGTGTTAAACTATTTAGGGCAGGAAGCTGCAGAAAAATACGGAACTTTTTTTCTTCCCTCGGACTTTAAGAAAAGGGGAGGTTATCAACGGTCAATAGAATTGTCAGGCGAATATGGTCTTTACAGGCAGAATTATTGTGGCTGCATCTTTTCCAAAATAGAGTCAGAGAAAAGAAGACAGTCTTTGAATATGCAAGGCAGCCCGAAGCAATTGCTTCAGACAGATTAAAGGAGGGTGCCAGCCAAAAACGGCGGAAAGGAAAAAATGGAAAAATTTATCGTAAAACTTGAAAATGAAATGAAAAAGGCTTTTGAGGCAGCCGGGTATGATGGCAGTCTGGGTAGAGTGACCGTAAGCAACAGACCGGATCTTTGTGAATACCAGTGCAATGGTGCCATGGCAGGGGCAAAGCTTTTCCATAAATCACCTATAGTGATCGCTGAAGATGTAGTAAAGCAGCTTGGGGAGTCTAAGGTCTTTTCCTCTGCGGAAGCAGCAGCGCCGGGCTTTATAAACCTGAAAGTATCGGAAGCATTCCTTACAGAATATGTGGGGGAGATGCTTGCAAATGACAAGTTTGGAGTCGAGGCTCCTGAAAAGAAGCAGACCATAGTTATTGATTACGGCGGACCGAATGTGGCAAAACCTTTGCATGTGGGGCATTTGAGGCCTGCGATAATAGGCGAGAGTATAAAGCGCATATCAAGATATGCGGGGCATAAGGTTATAGGTGATGTGCACCTTGGGGACTGGGGAATGCCTATGGGGCAGATAATCACTGAACTTAAGGAAAGAAAGCCTGAGCTGGTTTATTTTGATGAGAACTATACAGGTGAGTATCCTGAAGAACCGCCATTTACCATATCGGAGCTGGAGGAAATCTATCCTATTGCCAGCGGAAAGTGTAAAAGTGATGAAGAGTACAAAAGGTGTGCCCTTCAGAATACAAAAGAGCTGCAGGAGGGTAGACGAGGATATAGGGAGCTATGGAAACAGATACTGAAGGTGTCAGTTACGGATCTTAAGAAGAATTATGAGAAACTGGATGTCTCTTTTGACTTGTGGATGGGTGAGTCAGATGTGGATGATCTGATACCTGAAATGGTTGATAAGATGAAGGCTGATGGTCTTGCATATCTTTCGGAGGGAGCTTTGGTAGTGGATATTGCCGAAGAAAGCGACAAAAAGGAGTATCCGCCTTGCATAGTGCTTAAATCAGATGGCGCCAGCAATTATGAGACTACTGATCTGGCTACTATCAAGTATCGTGAGAAAGAGTTTGATCCGGATGCAATCCTTTATGTGGTTGATAAGCGTCAGGAGCTGCATTTCATACAGGTATTCAGGACTGCAAAAAAGTGTGGTCTTGCAAAGCCGGAAACGAGTCTCGAGTTTATAGGCTTCGGAACTATGAATGGATCTGATGGTACGCCATTTAAGACACGTGATGGAGGTGTACTCAGGCTGGAGTATCTTTTAGGTCAGATAGAGGACCAGATGTTTGAAAAAATAAGTGAAAATAAGGATATACCGGCAGACGAAGCCAGGAAGACGGCTGATATCACAGCGCTTGCGGCCATAAAATACGGTGATCTTTCCAATCAGGCATCCAAGGACTATGTATTTGATGTGGACAGATTTACTGCGTTTGAAGGAGATACAGGCCCTTATCTTCTTTATACAATGGTTAGGATCAAATCCATACTCAGCAGGTATAAGGAGCAGGGTGGCAGCGTAAGCAGGGATATGAAGGACTTTGGGGTAGTACATCCGGCGCTATTGTGTGGTATGCCGGGAAAGAATGTTTTCAGGGATATGGCAGGTTTTTCGCAGATGATAGACGAGGCTTTTACGGAACGCGCACCTCACAAAGTCTGTGCCTTTGCCTACAGGCTTGCAAATGATTTTAATTCCTTCTACCATGAAACCAGGATACTTGCAGAGCCGGATGAAAATAAGAAGGCAGCATATATAAATCTGCTTAATGCCGTGCTTGAAATGTTTGAATGCTGCATAGGACTGTTGGGTTTTGAAGCACCGGAGAGAATGTAAGCCTGCACACTTTCATAAGCATTTGGGAGATGTATTGACATAAAAGGCGTCAAAGTATAGGATTTGTAAAAAAAGTATAGGGAGGATAAAACAATGGCAGATGTTAAGACAAGAGTTTTTCTTGAGTATGGCGGAAGGCAGTATGACTTTGATAAGCTTGCGGAACAGGCTAAAAAGGATTACAAGAAAGGTAACAAGGCAGAGCTTAAGGACATAGAGCTTTACATAAAGCCGGAGGATGGAAAGGCTTACTATACCGCAAATTCTGATAAGGTACATGGCGATATAGATCTTTGATGAAAATCTAAATTCTGAAAACTGAAGAAAAGCAAAAAAAAACTTGAAACGAAATGTTTCAAGTTTTTTATAGCGAGAGGGGGATTTGAACCCTCGACACCGCGGGTATGAACCGCGTGCTCTAGCCAACTGAGCTATCTCGCCACGATCGGAATTGACCGAACATTCAGATTATACTCAACCAGGTAACGGTTGTCAACAAGATTTTTATTTGCTGCATAATATTTGCATATAGAAATTGCCTGATTTTTGAAACGCAATATTGATTATTTGGTAGTTGTCGGCTATACTATAAGCCGTAGGTTTTTAATTTTTTCTTATGAGGAGGCAAAAAAATGGCAAATATAGTTTGTCCTCAATGCCACAGAATTGTTGATGAAGGAACAAGATCATGTCCGGGTTGCAAATTTAATATCAAAAAGTATGTAAAAGATATGAAGAAAAATGGCGGAAGTTTTAATTCCACCATTTCTTTAGGCAGTGTATATAATCACAATGATGATAGTGCTCTTCCGGAATTGGATTTCTTAAAAAATCCGCCGGTCAGGGAGCCGGAATCTGAACCGGTGTCTGTACAGCCTGTACAGATGGAAACTCCGGTGGCAGCACCAGCACCGGCAGCTCCCGTAGTTTCAGAGGCCCCTATTCAGGAGGAACCGCAGGAGTACACCATAATGCAGGGAAATGTTCAGCCGACACAGACTTATGGAACATCTCCCGTTCAGGCTCCTGTTTTCTCATCGACTCAGGAATATACTATTACTCCGGGAAATGCACAGCCTACACAGAGTCATGCTATACCACAGGCGGCTACTACCGTATCAGGACAGAGTGCCCCAACATCTCCTGTCGGCTCAAGATTTGCATACAAGCCCAGGACAGCTGTGGCAGCTCCTGCCTATGATCCCGATTATAAGGCAAAGCAGGCTGAACTTATAGCTTCGCAGCAGGTTGTGGAAGAACAGCCGGCTGCGGCAGAGGCACCGATTACGGCACCTGTCCAGGAATCATATGTTGAGCCTGTTATGCAGCCCACGGAGCAGTCCTCACTTTATGCAACACCTGCACAGCCCACATCACAGCCTGCGCAGTCCTCACTTTATGCAGCACCTGCACAGCCTGCATCACAGCCTGCGCAGTCCTCGCTTTATGCAGCACCTGCACAGCCCACATCACAGCCTGCGCAGTCTTCACTTTATGCAGCACCTGCACAGCCTGCGCAGTCCTCGCTTTATGCAGCACCTGCACAGCCTGCGCAGTCCTCACTTTATGCAGCGCCTGCACAGCCCGCAGCGCAGCCTTCGCTTTATGCGGCACCACAGACAGATCCCGGAGCACCGGCTTCATTGTATGGGACAGCACCCGCACAGCCTGCACCGCAGACAGATCCCGGAGCACCTGCTTCACTGTATGGAAAATCTCCTGCGCAGAACGATTCAGGCATTAAGGCAAATCTGTATACTCTTGAGCCGGGACAGCAGCATACCGAGGTTGGTGTGCATGCCGGAATAGGAGGCAGCAGCAGCCGGACTGTTATAGAAAAACTGGGCGGTATGGAAGAAAAGAAGGAATCAAATCTTATACTTGTAGATCCTGCACAGAACGGCGGACCCGTATTTGAGTCACCTCTTCTCAACCAGACAGTTGTCAAGAGCGGCGGCGGAGCACTTACGGGTACATCTAAGGTATCAATCATGGAAAAGATCCGTCAGGAGGAAATGGCAAGGGAAGAGGCACTTAATTCCGTATTTGAGTCTCCGAACTTAAGAAAGGCGGAAAAGAATATACAGTCCGGTGGAGGAACAGCCGGCGGAGCACTTTCCAATCTGGGAGATATGTCATTTAATTTCGGCAATCCCGAAGAGGACAATATATTTAAGACACAGAAGTACAAGATAGGCGCCGGTGGTGACGAGCAGAGACAGCAGCAGGCAATGGACAGGGCACTTCAGGAGGCACTGAAGGAAGCTCAGAGAATGGAACAAGGAAGAATTCTTCCTCAGCCTGGGGTTGTTTCTCCACAGCCCTCAATGCCGGCAGGTAGTTCTATGTATGGCCAGCCTGCGGCACCCGGAGGTAGTCCTATGTATGCTCAACCCGCAGCACCTGGAGGTAGTCCTATGTACGGTCAGCCTGCGGCACCGAGTGGTAATCCGCTGTATGGACAGCCGGCGGCGCCGAATGGCAATCCTCTTTACGGTCAGCCTGCAGCACCGAGTGGTAATCCGCTGTATGGACAGCCTGCACAGAGTAGTCAGGGCGGTGGGAACAGCGTTGTTAATTTCAATCCTGCTTATGGAACACCCGGGCAGACACCTGCGGGTGGTGCTAATCCGTTTCTTGGAGGCGGACAGTAATTATGGTACAGACAGCGATGTCTGGTACAGATTAATAAGTCATTAGTAAATGGTAAACAGAGTCGACAACAGCAATATTTACACTAATTCCTATACTCCGGGTACGGGACAGAGGAAGAGGGTAGATGCTGCCAGTGTGCCGGCTTTTTTACTTGATCATGATGAACGGGGGGTAGTATGGGACAGAGGACAGGATGAAAAGCCGGGAGAAAATGAGCTGGCTCTTAATAACAAATTATCCCGTGAAAAAAAAGAAACATATGAAAGTAGCATAGCAAAGCAGGAAGATAAAGATAGGGAAGATGCTTCAGATACTGATGCACTTCTGGAGAATATATCACAGTTTGTAAAGAACCTGTTTAAAAAAATACTTGATTTTGTCTGGTATGGAAGCGATGATAAAGATTCCGAAAACAGTAATGAAACGGCAGACAGTGTTTTATCCGGGGATGAAAAGTCAAAAACGGCTGCCTTTACTGATGCAGAAAAGGCGGCGGCTGAAGTAAAAGAAACGGTTTCAACGAAGCCGGCATCAAAGAAAGAAAAGAAGAACGCTGCATATGAGATCCCTGAGCCTGAAGGTACTCCGGCGCATAACACTTCGATAATCACATATTATGACAGGAGAGGGCGTATAGTTAAGCCTGATGAAATGGATGCAAGGAGAATTCTTTTTAATGAAACTCTGGAACATGAAATTGATGCGGGAGAGTATGGCAGATACAGGAAGTATATGTAGGCGGTTATTTGAACGGCAATTCGGGTATAGAATCGATAGGCATGATCACGGTCATTTTTGATAAATGAAATATATATTTAAGATCCGGGCATCAGCCTCGGACAGATTATTCTTTGTATAGGGATATGGAGGAATTATGAGAATCGGAAGCGGATATGATGTACACAGGCTTGTGGAAGACAGGAGACTGATAATAGGCGGTGTGGATATTCCCTACAGAAAGGGGTTAGCAGGGCATTCTGATGCAGATGTTCTTCTCCATGCGATTTCCGATGCACTCCTGGGAGCGGTTGCGCTGGGGGATATCGGGCTGCATTTTCCGGATACATCGGAGGAATTTAAAGGTGCTGACAGCAGAGTACTCTTAAGGCGTGTTGCTGATATGGTAAATGAGAAGGGATACATCATAGAAAATGTGGATGCAACGGTTATTGCCCAGGCACCTAAGATGCGTCCGTACATTGATAGTATGCGGGCAAATATTGCCGAAGATCTTGGCCTTGATATTTCCAGGGTAAGCATCAAGGCCACTACCGAAGAACACCTTGGATTTACAGGTCGTGAAGAAGGTATAGCTGCCCAGGCTGTCTGTCTGCTGAGTAATTACGATGATGCAGTGTCTGCAGATGTTACGGACAAAGGAATGACCGCAGCACAGGGCTGTTCTTCTGCACAGGGCTGTATGGGTGCAGGCGGCGCATGTCCCGCATTAAAGGCACTCAGAGCCTCTGAAGATACACAAAAGGAAGGCTCACAGAACGGTGATGAGCTTAAAAAATCCAAAAAGGATAAATCTGAAAAGGCTCTGAAAAAGAAGCATAAGAAAGATGGGGCTAAGGACAAGGCTAAAGATAAGATTAAGGATAAAGAGAAAAATAAAAAAGAAAAGAAAAAATACAAGAAGATAGAAGTCTGAAAAATGCATGAGACATGAGATTTAGCAACACGGCACAAAATTTGATATAATTACGGCTTAGTGTTATGCGTCAGATACTTAGGATAAAATGATTCTTAAAGCGAAGCAGCGGGTATTGCTGCGGAAAGGGAAGAAATGAGACTCTACAATACAAAAAGCAGACTGGTTGAGGAATTCGTACCGTATGAAGAAGGAAAGGTAAAGATGTATACCTGCGGACCTACGGTATATCATTTTGCACATATCGGAAATTTAAGAAGCTATATCTGTGAAGATGTGCTGGTTAAGACCATGAGATATGCAGGCTATGATGTAAAGCGTGTTATGAATATCACTGATGTTGGACATCTTACAAGTGATGCGGACACCGGTGAGGATAAGATGCTTAAAGGCGCAAAGCGCGAGCACAAGACAGTGCTGGAGATAGCTGATTATTACACAGATGCATTTTTTAAGGATTTTGCGAAGCTCAATATAGGCATGCCCGATGTAATAGAGCCTGCAACCCACTGTATACCCGAATTCATAAATATGATAGAGGTACTTTTGGAAAAAGGCTATGCTTATCAGGCAGGTGAAAATGTATATTTTGATACATCAAAACTTGAAAATTATTATGTGCTTTCAAATAGCAATGTTAACGAGAATGACCTTATGGTCGGTGTAAGGGATGATGTTGACGAGGATACAAATAAGCGGAACCGCAGCGATTTCGTTCTCTGGTTTACCAAATCCAAATTTGATGATCAGGAGCTTAAGTGGCACAGTCCCTGGGGATACGGTTACCCTGGCTGGCACATTGAATGTTCCTGCATCGGTATAAAGCATCTTGGGGAGCATATGGATATACACTGTGGCGGTGTTGACAATATATTCCCGCATCATACGAATGAGATCGCACAGAGCGAGGCATTTCTGGGGCATCCCTGGTGCAAATACTGGTTCCATGTTCACCACCTGGTAGATAAGAATGGCAAAATGAGCAAATCCTCCGGAGAATTTCTGACAGTAAGCGTGCTTCAGGAAAAGGGTTATGATCCCCTGGCATACAGGTTCTTCTGTCTGCAGTCTCACTACAGAAAGCCTCTGGAATTTTCATATGAAGTGCTGAAAAGCATGACCGGTACATATGAAAAGCTTATTAAGCGTATATCCCAGCTTTCCAAAGAGGGTGAGGTACAGCAGGATAAGTTTGATGAATACAGACAGAAATTTACTGAAGCGATTACGGATGATGTGAATACATCAATGGCATTTACTGTACTTTATGATGTTCTGAAGGCAGATATGAATGATGCCACCAAACGGGCACTGGTTGACAGCTTTGATGAAGTCCTGTCACTTGATCTGATAAAGCGTGCAGATGCGCTGTCAGAAGATGCAGGTGAAGACGTGGATGAAGAAACCGAGAAATATGTAACAGAGAAGATCGAGGAGAGAAAGGCTGCGAAGAAGGCTAAGGATTTTGCCAAGGCAGATGCTATTAGAGACGAGCTTGCAGCCAGGGGAATAATACTTGAAGATACAAGAGAGGGTGTAAAGTGGCACAAGGCATAAATGAGGTGAAGACTTTGTCTAGTCAAAATGATGCCGGACAGTTTTCTCCGTTAGTGCTTGCCTATATTGGCGATGCATATTATGAAATGATCGTCCGTACCCATGTAGTATCAGCCGGAAACATGCAGGTTGAAAAACTTCATAGAAAGGTGACCGGCCTTGTTAGGGCTTCATCCCAGGCAGCAATAGCAAGATATTATGTAGATACGGAAGAATTTACAGAAGAGGAGATGGCTGTATTTAAAAGAGGCAGAAATTCCAAATCCCATACCATGCCTAAGAATGCGGAGCCTGCAGACTACCGCAGGGCAACCGGACTTGAAGCCGTAATAGGTTATCTTTATCTGGAAGGTCAGAACAAGAGAGCGGAGGAGCTTATTTTAAGGGGTATAGAATACCTGGCTGAGACTGATGCTAAAGATCAGGGGTAACTAAAGAGCGGCATAGCAGATAACAGATAACAGAACTAAAAGAAGTTGCTCTTTTCTATAACAGAATTCTATAACAGAAAAAACAGAGGGACGCAGAATGCATAATTTCAAAAACGGAAAAAGACCAGATTCGCATCCGGATCCGCGTAAAAAAATAAAAGATGTAAAACGGGCAGAAAGGACAGCGGAGGCAGCAGAGCGTGTAATGTCCGGGACTGAAATGTATGATGCAGCGGAGGAGTCATCAGCTGTTAACGAAAACCGCATAGAGGGAAGGAATGCTGTTATAGAGGCGTACCGTTCAGGCAAGACCATTGATAAGATCTACATACTGGATGGCTGTCAGGATGGACCTGTTCAGACAATTAAACGTCTTGCACGCAAAAGCGATACCATTATCCGCTTCGTGGATAAGAGCTTTCTTGATCATATGAGCGAGACTGGCATGCATCAGGGCGTTATTGCATCATCAGCAGCCTATGAATATGCAGAAGTTGAAGATATATTTGCGCTGGCTGAAAAAAGGGGCGAGGAGCCTTTCATACTTTTGCTTGACGGTGTGGAGGATCCTCATAATCTGGGGGCTATAATAAGGACTGCCTGCCAGGCGGGGGCCCATGGTGTGATAATTCCCAAGAACCGTGCGGTGGGACTGACTTCTACCGTTGCCAGGGCATCGGCAGGGGCAATTAACTATGTTCCTGTTGCTAAAGTCACTAATCTTTCGAGGACTATCGAGGAATTGAAAGAGAGGGGAATGTGGTTTGCAAGCGCTGAAATGGATGGCAGTGTGATGTATGACTGCAATCTTACGGGACCTATAGGTCTTGTATTGGGGTCAGAAGGAGCAGGTGTAAGCCGTCTGGTCAGCGAAAAGTGCGATATACATGTAAGCATCCCTATGAAAGGCGCTCTGGATTCCCTTAATGTTTCCGTGGCTGCAGCTGTTCTTTCATATGAAGTCGTCAGACAGCGTCTTAAGAAGAAATGAAAACTTTAATGACTGAAATTGCTTTTTCAGAAAAAAATGCAATAGGCCTTTTAGTGCTTATTCTTCTTGTAATGTGTTCATCGTTTTTCTCTTCTGCAGAAACTGCTTTTTCTACTTTGAACAGAACAAGGCTTAAGACCCAGGTGGAGTCCGGCTCTGCCAGGGCGGCTATGGTTTCTGATATCCTTTCAAGCTATAGCAGGATGCTCACCACTATTCTCGTAGGTAATAATATTGTTAACATTTCAGCATCTGCACTGGCAACTGTGCTGGCTACGGACATTTTCGGCTCCTGGGCGGTGGGAATTGCTACCGGTCTTCTGACAGTGGTTGTTCTTCTTTTCGGGGAGATTGTTCCCAAGACTACGGCTATGCTAAAGAATGAAAAGATTGCTTTTGCCTACGCTCCTGTCATCAGACTTTTAATGTTTGTGCTTTTCCCTATTGTATTTGTCATAGATAAGCTTTCAAACGGATTGCTCCGGCTAATGCGTATTGATCCAGAGAAAAAGATTGTTAGCATATCTGAAAGCGAGCTGCTTTCATATGTGGATACGAGTCATTCCCAGGGGGTAATAGAATCCGGTGAGCGCGAGATGATCCATAATATGTTTGATTTTTCTGATGCTGTGGCCAAGGATATCATGGTCCCAAGGGTGAATATGGTCACAGCGGATTTTCATACACCGTATTCTGAACTCATGGATCTTTTCAGAGAGAATATGTATACAAGGATTCCCATATATGAGGATTCTCCGGATAATATTATCGGAGTTCTTAATGTGAAGGATATGCTGTTTATTGAAAATCCGGATAAGTTTCATTTAAGGGATCTTATGCGTGAGGTTTATTATACTTATGAGTATAAAAAGGTTTCTGAGCTAATGAGCGAGATGCGTGAGAAGAGCGTTCCTCTGACCATAGTGCTTAATGAGTACGGCGCGGCGGAGGGAATGATCACGCTGGAAGATATGGTTGAAGAAATATTCGGTGAGATCCGGGATGAGTATGATTATGATGAAGAAGAAATGATATGCAAGCTGGATGAGGGAGTGTATCGTATTGAAGGCACCATGAAGTTAGATGATATAAATGATGCCATAGGAACTGATTTTGAAAGTGAGGACTATGATTCGATAGGCGGCATAATCATAGAATATCTGGATGACAGGCTTCCGGAGGAAGGTGAGGAAGTGACACTTGAAGACGGAACTCTCCTAAAGGTGGAAAAGGCGGAAAACAACAGGATACTTTCGGTTTTGGTTTATCTTCCGGATAAAGAAGAAAAATCAGAGGATTAATATCTGAGAAAAGCTGCATGTAAGGCATTGTTGGAAGGAAAACAGAAAATCTGATATAATAAAATTTGGCTTGTTTTATGTGATTTACCGGCAGAATGTACTGGTGGGGAATTGATATGGATACGGATATTTTAAATTTAGTGGGAATCAATAAATCATTTGATGGAGTCATGGTTCTTGAGGATCTTTCTCTGGATATAAAGAGGAATGAATTTGTTACGCTTCTTGGACCTTCCGGATGCGGAAAGACCACTACATTAAGGATAATAGGAGGCTTTGTAACTCCTGATTCAGGAAAGGTGCTTATGGATGGCGAGGATATCACCTCTATGCCTACGGAAAAAAGACCTCTTAATACCGTATTCCAGAAGTATGCATTATTTCCCCATATGACGGTTGAGGATAATATCGCTTTTGGTCTGAGGGTAAAAAAGAAGGACGAGAAATACATACGGGATAAGATAAATTATGCCTTGGAGCTGGTAAACCTTAAGGGGTATGAAAAGAGAAAGCCTCGTTCCTTAAGCGGAGGCCAGCAGCAGCGTATCGCCATTGCAAGAGCTATAGTGAATGAACCCAAAGTCCTTCTGTTAGACGAACCCTTAGGAGCTCTTGACCTTAAGCTCAGACAGGATATGCAGAAGGAACTTATACGATTAAAGAAAGAACTGGGCATTACCTTTATCTTTGTCACCCATGACCAGGAGGAAGCTCTCACCATGTCTGACAAGATCGTGGTAATGAATCAGGGTTACATACAGCAGATAGGAACACCTGAGGATATATACAATGAGCCCCAGAATGCATTTGTGGCAGATTTTATAGGTGATGCAAATCTCTTAAGTGCCACAATGATAAGGGATGAGCTGGTTGAAATTAACGGTACAAAGTTTGCATGTGTAGATAAGGGGTTCGGCGAGAATAAGCCTGTGGATGTGGTCATCCGTCCTGAAGATATGGAGATAAGAAAGAGAGGCGAGGGGATTTTCCCGGCAAAAGTATCCTCCATTCTTTTCAAGGGCGTGCATTATGAGATATTTGCCGAAGGTATAGGAATAAACTGGATGATACATACAACCGAGTATCATGAGCAGGGGATGGATATAGATCTGTATGTGAAGCCTTTTAATATTCAGATAATGAATAAGCCCGAATCTGAAGATGAAGAGGTTAATCATAAGGAGTAGTGATGAAACGACAATTCGTAGCATTGCCATATATCATATGGATGGTAGCATTTATAGTGATTCCGCTTGTTTTCGTGGCCTACTATGCTTTTACGACAAAGGACGGCGGGATAACTTTTTCCAATATCTTTGCCATCCTTGATTCAAATCATATCAAAGCCACCATGCTTTCGTTAGAACTTTCACTGATATGTACCGTGATATGTCTTTTGATTGCATATCCTCTGGCATTGGTGATGAGAAGCCTGAATCTTAAGAATAAGAGTACAATGCTCATGGTCCTTATACTTCCCATGTGGATGAATTCCGTGCTCCGTATAATGGCGCTTCAGATAATCCTCAACAAGAACGGCATAATCAATACGATCATAGGACTTGTGGGTATAGGTCCTTTCAGTATGTTAAATACAAAGGGGGCCATAGTGTTCGGTATAGTCTATGATTTTCTGCCCTATATGATACTGCCCATATACAATGCGGTGATGGATATTGAAGATGATATCATTGATGCGGCATCAGATCTGGGGGCGTCTAAATTTGAAAAGATATTCAAGATAATGATCCCACTGTCGAAGGCAGGCATTATCAGTGGAATAACAATGGTATTCATTCCATCGCTTACTTCATTCGTAATACCGGAGCTTTTAGGCGGTGGCAAGATACAGCTTTTGGGAAATATAATAGAGCAGGAGTTTTTAACAACGGCCGATTATAATCTTGGTTCGGGACTTTCATTTGCACTGCTCATATTTGTTGTCATAGGTCTGCTTTTTACCGAGAAGCATGAAGGAAAAGACAGGGAGTCTAATGTATGGTAGGGCTTAAGAGCTTTTTCTGCAGGTTTTATGTGGCTATAGTGATGGCTTTCATGTATGCACCGATTCTGGTGCTTATTGTGCTGTCTTTTAATTCCAAAAAGACATATGCTTCCTGGGGGGGATTTTCATTAAAATGGTACGCTGACATGTTCCAATCTACGAGGATAATGAATGCATTTGGCAATACTGTAGTGCTGGCACTTATAAGCGCCGTAATAGCCACCCTGTTAGGACTTGTGGCTTGCATAGGTATTGACGCCATGAACAAGAGGCAGTATTCACTTGTCATGACCGTAACAAATATCCCTATGCTGAATGCCGATATAGTTACCGGAATTGCCATGATGCTTTTCTTTATCAGCTTCATGAAGCTCAATTTTACAAGCGTCCTGTTAGCACATATCACATTTAATATTCCCTATGTGATATTGAATATCATGCCACGGTTTAATCAGATTGATGTCAGCACCTACGAAGCTGCAAGGGATTTGGGCGGCGGACCGGTATATTCGTTTTTCAAGGTGATACTTCCGGAGATAATTCCCGGTATGCTGGCCGGGTTCTTTATGGCCGTTACAATGTCCATGGATGATTTCGTGATAACATTTTTTACAAAGGGGGCAGGATTCGATAATCTTTCCACTATGGTATATGCGGAAAAGAGAAGGGGGATTGAGCCCAGCATGTATGCACTTTCAACAGTAATATTTATAATAACTGTATTGTTACTCGTAGCTGTCAATATACTGACGGCACCCAAAAAGAATAAAATTGAACACTGATATCGCAAAGCGGTTCAATGTTCTATATCGCATCAGAGAATCTGACTGCGCAAAATTCTCTATGTGCAGCTGCTAAAAGCGGCAGAAAGGTGAAAAAATGAAGAAAAGAATGGCTTTACTGCTGGCACTTGCCATAGGCTCGGTTTGTGTATTTTCGGGCTGCAACAGCGGAACGAAGGAATCCATCACCGTGTTCAATTACGGTATGTACATAGATCCTGAAATTCTTGATGATTTTACGGCAGAGACAGGTATAGAAGTGCTATACGAAGAGGCATCCACACCGGAGGAGCTTTATGCAAAATATTCAGCAGGAGCGGTTAAGTATGACTGTCTCTGCACTTCGGAATATGTGCTTATGAAGATGATGGCAGAGGGCTCCCTTCAGGAAATGGATTTTTCAAAGTTTGAGCATATCGATAATATAAGTCCGGAAATCTGGGAATTCTGCAGTACATTTGATGAAGGAAATAAGTATGTTCTGCCATATTTCTGGGGAACGGTGGGAATCCTTTACAATACTGAAATGGTAGATGAGGAAATTGACAGTTGGGATGCTCTCTTTAACGGCAAATATTCAGGATCGATATATATGCAGAACAGTATGCGTGATGCATTTATGATAGCGGAAAAGTATCAGGGGCATTCCTGTAATACTACAGACCGGGCAGAGCTGGAGGCTGCAAAGAATCTTCTTATAGAGCAGAAGCCTGATGTATACCAATATCTGGTAGATGAGGTCAGGGACGAGATGATTGCTGAGAATGCGGCAATAGGTGTAGTTTATTCCGGAGACGGTATATTGGCTGAACTTGAAAATGACAAGCTTAAGTATGTCATTCCAAAGGAGGGGACAAACCTGTGGATTGACTGCTGGGCTATGACAAAGGAATGTGAGAATCAGGATGCAGTATATGAGTTCCTGGACTATCTGGTATGCCGAGAGGATGTAGCGGAAAAGAATTTTGAGTATGTATATTATGCAACATCAAATCAGGCAACAATTGCTAATCTGGATGAGGAAGTAAGAAATAATAAGACACTCTTCCCTGATCTGGATGACATGAGTGGCTGCGAGGTTTATCAGCGACTCGATGATGATACAGTAAACCTTATGAATGATTACTGGAAGGATATAAAGTCAGAGTAATTGATCACGGGAGAGCAATAATGACAGATACAGAAAAAGAACGGATTATAAATAAGCAGCGTGCTTTCTTTAAAACCGGGGCAACACTGCCGGTAGGCTATCGTATCCGGGCACTAAAGAAACTTGCCCGAGCCATAAGAAAGTATGAACCCGAAATCCAGGCAGCTCTCCGTATGGACCTTGGTAAGTCCGGGATGGAAGCCTATATCTGTGAAGTTGGACTGGCATTAAGCGAGATCAGTTACATGCTGCGTCATATAGGCAGGTATGCTGCCATTAGACGCGTACCTACGCCGATCACGAATTTTCATGCTATAAGCAGGATCATGCCCTGCCCCTATGGCAATGTGCTCATCATGAGTCCCTGGAATTATCCCTTTCTGTTATCAATGGCACCGCTTATAAATGCGCTTGCGGCCGGCAATACCATAGTGCTTAAGCCCTCAGCGTATTCCCAGGCAACATCAGCGGTTATGGCCAGGATGATAAGGGAGACTTTTAAAAGTGAGTATGTGACGGTTTTTACAGGTGGGAGAGATGAAAACCGTTTTCTGTTGAAACAGAAATTTGACTATATCTTTTTTACAGGTTCTCAGGCGGTTGGCAGGGAAGTGTTGCGCCATGCTGCTGAAAATCTTACCCCGGTGACTCTTGAGCTTGGGGGAAAGTGTCCATGCATAGTTGACAGCACGGCCAAGCTTAAGCTGGCAGCAAGGCGTATCGTTTTTGCCAAGTTTATGAACTGTGGTCAGACCTGTGTTTCACCGGATTATATTCTCTGTGATGAGCTGGTAAAGGACGATTTTTTGGTATATGTGAAGAAGGAAATCATAAGACAGTTCGGTCGTCATCCGCTAGAGAACAGGGATTACGGCAAGATAATTAATAAAAAACATTATGACAGGATTTGTTCCCTGATAGAAAGTGATAAGGTGGTACATGGTGGAAAGCGTGATGCAGAGTCGCTTCGCATAGAACCGACTGTTATGGATAATGTGAACTGGGATGATCCGGTGATGAGCCAGGAGATATTTGGACCCATAATGCCTGTCATCACATATAAGAATCTGCAGGATGCTATAGATATGGTTGAAGACCATGCAAAGCCGCTGGCGTTGTACATTTTTTCAACGGATAAGGGAAATATCAAAAAGGTTACTGAGAAATGCCGCTATGGCGGTGGTTGCATAAATGATGCCGTAGTACATCTTGCGACCAGCGAGATGCCTTTTGGCGGAGTGGGAGAGAGTGGAATGGGGGCTTATCATGGAAAGCGTGGTTTCTATACTTTTACACATGAGAAGAGTATACTGGATAAGAAGAACTGGATAGATATGCCTATGCGTTACCAGCCTTATACAAAATTAAATGAAAAGCTGTTAAGACTATTCTTAAGGTGAGGTTTTGACAGTAAAAGGGGGGAAGATGACAGATATCAATTCACTGGGAAAAGTTCTTGTAGTTGATGATACGGATATGAATAATATCCTGATAAAAAAGCTGCTTTCCAAGAGGGGGATTCAGGCAGATTCCGCAACATCGGGACCGGAGGCAATAGAGAAGGCACAAAAGGAAAAGTATGCCCTTATCCTTATGGATCATATGATGCCGGATATGGATGGGGTAGCTGCTTTTAAGGCAATCAAAAGTGATTCAGTCGGGCTGAATGGAAAAACGCCTTGTATAGTTCTTACTGCAAATTCTGTTGAGGATGGCGGGCAGGCGTACAAGGATACAGGTTTTTGCGATTATATCCAGAAACCGGTAAACGGCAGACTGCTTTGCAACAAGGTCATGGAGTATATGGCAGAGGACGAAACCGGTGTTGATGAAGCTGTGACGCAGGAAAATGATGCACAGATTTTTCCTGATTGGGCGCAAAGGATTAAGGAGATAAAATGGATAAGTTTTGACAAGGGTATTGATAACTGTGGTGGAATTGATGAGTATAGGGATGCGCTGGAAATATTCTTTTCAACATCTGAACTAAGGATAAAAGAAATCCGTGATTTTTATGAGAATGAAGACTGGGACAACTATACTATCAAAGTGCATGCCCTTAAAAGTACGGCGGGAATAATAGGTGTAATGAGTCTTTCCAGACTGGCTGAAGAGCTGGAAGATGCAGGGAAAAACGGTAATATAAACCGTATAAATGAAAAGACAGAGCCGTTGCTTGATATGTATGAGGAGTGCAGTCTGGGACTTGGAGAAGTCTTTGGAAGGTCAGCAGATGAGGAAACGAAAAAGCCAGTTATCTCTTCGGAAATGCTTGCAGAGGCTTATGAAATGCTTGGAGGCTATGCCCTTCGCATGGACTATGACAATATGGAATCCATCATAAGTGACCTGGAATCCTATGAGGTGCCTTTATACGAAAAGGAAAAGTATGACAGACTGAGAGAACTATGGCTTAAAATGGACTTTAAGGGCATAGCTGCTTTGCTTTAGGCTACTCATCCTCTCCGGTGACATCATCATCAGAAAGGGGGAGAGAGAATATAAATTCTGAGCCGACACCCTCAGTTGATATAACATTAATATTTTCTTTATGAGCACGGATGATCTCGCGGGTGATTGAAAGCCCAAGACCCGTGCCCTTTTTATCTTTTCCTCTGGAAAGATCGCTTTTATAGAAACGGTCAAATACAAGAGGAACGCTTTCTTTGGGGATTCCTATGCCGCTGTCTTTTACGGAAACGAATACTTTGTTGTGCTTTTCCGTAGTCTCTATGCGTATTATGGAGTTTTTGTGGCTGAATTTTATGGCATTGTCTATCAGGTTGTAGAGAACCTGCTGTATCTTTCCTAAATCTGCATTCACATAGAGCATGTCCCCGGTCAGGGCCAGTTCTATGGTGATCATCTTTCCACGGCAACTACCCTCAAAAGTTGATGCTGTCTGTCTGATCACATTGTTGATATCGAAATCCGTGCGTTCCAGGATCATTCCGCTTGTATTAAGATTGTTAAGTGTCAACAGGTTGTTTGTGAGTTTAATCAGTCTGTCGGTTTCATTTATTACTATACCGGTATATTTGGGAAAAAGCTCAGGAGGGATGGTCCCATCATTCATGGCTTCCAGATAGCCCTTTATTGATGTAAGGGGAGATCTAAAATCATGTGAAACATTGGCAACAATCTTTTTCTGGTTGTCTTCACCCTTTGCAAGTTCCTGCGCCATGTATGCAAGAGATGCTGCAAGATAGCCTATTTCATCGTCGCTTTCTATGGATATTTCATAATGCAGATTGCCTGAAGCGTACTGCTCTGTACCTGTTATTATTTTCCGTAGAGGAATATAAACCAGTTCAGTAAAGAAGATGAGAATTATCAGGGACAGCAGAAACATAATGAGTAATAGAATATAATCAAGGTTAAGCAAATGATTGGCGGATTCCGCCAGCATTTCAGTATCGTAGGAGGCGACAACATAACCATGTACTACCGGTCCTGAAGTGATGGGAGATGCAACCGTAAGGTATGTTCCATCAAGCGAGTCATAAAATGTTCCAACACTGTAAAAAGAGCCTGAGAGAGATGTGGCATCAAATTTATCTATTATTTCGGGATTATCTATATCCAGATCATAATCTGATGAGACTATTATCAGACCGGAAGGGTTTACTATGCGAATCACCTCATCAGAAATGGCAGCGTTCCTGTCTATAATATCCTTTAGTGATATGAGGGACATTTCGTTTTTGTAAACGGCCAGAGCCTCATTCTGTGCTAAAAGTGAGGCGTTTTTGTACAGCTCCCTGGCTTTATCTTGTTCCAGCTGTCTTATTGTCATCTGCTGCATGAATGTGGAAACTATGATAAAGCCGAAAACTGCAAAGATAAGATAGGCTATGAGCATTTTTAAATAAAGGGTTTTTCTCATCTTTTTTTAAAAGGCTCTTTACTGTGGAGTGGTGTCGAATTTATAACCTACGCCCCAAATGGTAGCAATTCGCCAATTTGCATTGTCCCGGATCTTTTCTCTTATTCTCTTGATGTGGACATCAACGGTTCTGGTATCACCGATATATTCGTATCCCCATATTTGGTCAAGGAGCTGATCCCTGGTATAGACATGGTTAGGGGTAGATGCCAGAAAGAAAAGAAGCTCCAGTTCCTTAGGCGGCATATCGATCTTGCGCCCCATGTAAAGGACACTGTAATTAGTTTTATTGACTACGAGATCCGGATACCTGACTTCATTTTCAGAGGATTCTGCCACGGGGGCAGCAGGCTCAGTCTGGTAGCGTCGAAGTACGGCTTTTACTCTGGCTACCAGTTCCTTGGAGTCAAAAGGTTTTTCCATGTAATCATCAGCACCGAGTTCGAGACCTAATACCTTGTCAAATACCTCACCCTTGGCTGACAGAATAATGATAGGTATTGATGAATCCTTGCGGACTTCTCTGCAGACCTGATAGCCGTCAATGCCCGGCAGCATGAGGTCAAGAAGAATGAGGTTGGGAACAAATTCTTTAATTGCCGACAGTGCTGATTCGCCGTCGCCCACTATCCGTGTATCATAACATTCCTTCGTGAGATACAGGCTGATGAGTTCTGCGATATTTTCGTCATCATCTACAATGAGTATGCGTTGTTTGCTTGCTGCCATTTTTTCCTCCGTTATTTTAGTTTTGCTACCGTGACACCTGCATCACCCTCGCCGTGGGGAGCTATGGAAAAGCTGTCCACCACAGGTGATTTTCGTAACAGGTCATGTATGGCATTTTTAAGCGCTCCGGTGCCTTTGCCGTGTATAATTCTGACAGACTGGAGTCCTGCTATGCATGCATCATCAAGGTATTTATCTACTTTTACTACTGCATCGTCCACTGTGTCTCCAATGACATTTATTTCCATATGTATGCCGGATGACTTGGCGTATCCCACAGCCGCACGCTTGCTGCCACCTGACCTTACTTTTTCGGTCGTTTGAGATTCTCTGGCGGGTATTAAGTCGGACACTTTCACTTTTGATGATATCACACCGTTTTGTATCGTTACATTGCCTTTTTTGTCAGGAAGGGTGGTGACGGTAGCATCAATGCCAAGGGAGACGACATGGACAAGCATACCTGCCTTTACCTGTGAAAGATCCAGACGCTTTATCGTTTCGGATGAATCTTCAGCTGTTTTTTTTCTGCGGGAATTTTTCATTGCTTCCTCGTAGATTGCTTCTTCCTCTTTTGAAATCCATTCACGAAGAGCTGATCGCTTCTTTTCCATTGTGGAGGGCTTCATCTGTGCTCCCTGCTTTGTAAAGGCACGGATCGATTCATCTGCAATATCTTTGGCACCCTGAAGTATATCTTTGGCCTCGGACCTTGCGTCAGCGATTATTTTTTCACGCTTTTCATATATCTTGTCTTCCTTATCGGAAAGTATTTTTTCTCGACGTCTCATATCAGTGAGAGCTTCGTCCAAAAGTTTTCTGTCATTTTCCATTTGTATCCGCCTTTCCTCCAGGTCGGATACTATGTTTTCAAAACTCTCCTCCTCGCTGCTTATGTATTTTTCAGCACCTTTTATTATTGCTTCCGGAAGACCTAACTTTGCAGAAATGGCAAAGGCGTTGCTTTTGCCGGGAATTCCGGTAAGAAGTCTGTAGGTTGGCTTCAGGGATTCCACATCAAATTCGCAACAGGCATTTTCTACACCATCGTTTGTGAGTGCATAGATTTTCAGCTCACTGTAGTGGGTGGTGGCCATACAGCAGATCCCATTTTTATGAAGGTCATCCAGTATGGAGACTGCAAGGGCTGCACCTTCTTCGGGATCTGTTCCGGCTCCAAGCTCGTCAAAAAGGCATAAGGAGTTATTGTCAGCTTTTTTCAGAATATCTACTATTGAAGTCATATGTGATGAAAAAGTGGAGAGGCTTTGTTCGATGCTTTGCTCGTCACCGATATCTGCATATACTTCGTTGAAAAAAGCCAGAGCAGAATGGTCTAAGGCCGGAATATGGAGCCCAGCCTGCCCCATAAGCGTAAGCAGTCCCACTGTCTTTAAGGAAACGGTTTTTCCACCGGTATTGGGGCCTGTTATTATCAGCAGATTGTAGTCTCTGCCAAGGGCAATATCGATTGGAACCACAGTTTTACGGTCAAGGAGCGGATGTCTTGCTTTTCTGAGCTCTATTATACGGGCACCATCTTCGGCATATAAAGGCCTGGTGGCATCAAGACTCAGGGCATATTTAGCCTTGGCGAAGATAAAATCCAGAAGGGTAATGGTCTTCTGATCTTCGTTTATAGTCTCGCTGTAGACGGAACATTTTGCTGAAAGCTCGGAAAGAATCCGTCTTATTTCATCATCCTCTGCAATCTCAAGTTCACGGAGCTTGTTGTTTAGTTCCACTATGGCAGCAGGTTCGATAAAGAGTGTAGAACCGCTGGCGGATCTGTCGTGTAACATTCCGGGAACCTGGGATTTATATTCGGCTCTGACAGGAATGCAGTATCTGCCATCGCGCAGGGTAATGATATTATCCTGCAGGTATGTGCGGTAAGTATCATTTACCATTTTGGTAAGGTGTGACTGTATCCTGCCGGAAGTGACCTTCTTTTCGTTCCTTATATCCCGGAGCCTGCTGCTGGCATCATCATTAAGCTCATCATCATTTAAGATGCATCTGGTAATCTCATCTGCAAGAAATCCCAAGGGATCAAGTACTTTGAAATATTCTTCGAGACAGTCTTCGTTTTTTTGTTCTTCTGAGGAATTTCCTTTTTGACTGTCTGATTCGCTGTTGTAGGCAATTACGGAAGATACATTGGCAAGCAGCCTGGATATGCACAGGAGTTCTGCTGCAGACAACATCCTTCCGATTGATGCAGCTTTCAGCAGGGGCCTTACATCAATATTGTAGCCGAAGGATATGCGGTCATTTTTTAGTATCCTTTTCAGTGCAGATTCCGTTTCGTCCTGGGCATGTACTACCCAATCCCTGTTTGAAGAGGGACGCAGTGAATGACACATCTTTTTTGCAGGTTCGCTGCCTGCAAATCCGGATAGAGTATCTGTTATTTTATTAAATTCCAAAATTCGTAATGCTTTCTCGTTCATAAGAGATATATTAACACATAAATGTGCGAATGGCTGTTTTTTTTGTTATAATAATTGAGACTTTAACATGGAGAATTGGGGCTTTGCAAAGCAGAAATGATTCTCTTTATGCAGGGGGATTTTTTATGGTTTGTGGAAAATGCGGTACAGCGGTTTCAGAAGGGACAAAGTATTGTCCTAACTGTGGGAATAAGCTGATATCAGCGGAAAATAATGACGGGCAGCAAAACAGCGGCAGTAAAATGGGACAGGAATATTGCGGCAATGCTCAGGGAATGAATAATGGTGCACAGTACGGAGGAAATAACGGTCAGGGAATGAATAACGGTCCTCAGTATGGTGGAAACAATGGCTATGGTATGAATAACGGTCAGGGATATTATGCACCGCCCAAGAAGAAGGATAACACTTGGCTGATATTGCTTCTTGTATTTGGGCTGCTTTCTTTTATTCCCCTTGTTCTGGCATTTGTAATAATCGCGGTGGCGGTATTATTTATTTTCCTGATCATGATATTATGCACTCTGGGTGGGGATGAGGTGAATGATACTGTTTCCGAAGTAATGGAGTCAGCCGAGATATCAGAGTACGGCGAGGAATGGCTGGAGGAAAACGGCTATTCGGAATATGCGTCATATTTTGAGAACACGCAGGATTTTGAAGGGGTACAGGATGATGGTGATGTGCAGGACTCATACGGACTGGATCCGAAGGGCAGTGCAGGATTCCTGAATGGAAAGACCGTTTTGGTGGTGCTTTATTATGACGGTGCTGATGACTGGTCCGGAAGCATGAAGGATAACATTCAGAATAAGCTGGATATCGCAACGAATTTTCTGGAAAAATCCGGAAGACAGTATGGTGCGGATGTGGAGCTTGTCTATGATGCAAACGGCAGCAGTGATTTAAATTACGATATCGATATAAGCGCTTCTATCCCCCGGGATATAGATGATGAAACTGAGTGGGAAGAAATCCTATATGATACGGAAATGTACATAGATGACAATATTGATACCCAGGCTCTGATTGACGAGTATGATGCTGACGGCATTGCATTTATATGCTGTCTTGATGCGGAGGGAACTTCATGTACATACCCTTACTATGAGGATGAAGGCTCTACTTATTTTAATGAGATATGCTATATGTATTATGAATATGATGGGGAGGAAGAGTGTCCGGCTGTCTATGCGCATGAGATACTTCATCTTTTTGGTGCAAGGGATCTTTATTCCTCAAATGAATATGACGGAATAACCGTGGATTTCGTGAAGTATATCGAGCGTAATTATCCCAATGAGATAATGCTTACTACATACGGAGAAGACGGTTACACAATGTATCAGGATAGGGTTACGAATGAAATAACCGATATAACGGCATATTTCATCGGGTGGCTTACGGACATTCCGGAGCTTAATGATTATCCTACAATAGAGCCGGAATATCCGGCAGCCTTCTCTGAAGCTGCACCTAATAGCGGGGATTATTCAGACTATACATCTTATGGTGGTTATGATGATGATTACGGTTATGGTGATGACTGCTATTATGGTGAAGACTATTATGACGATGACTGTTATTATGGCGAAGACTATTATGATGACGATTATTACTATGAAGATTATTATGATGACTATTTCGATTATTGGTGGTGAGATACCTGAAAATGAACACTAAAGAACAAAAAGAAAAAGATATCAGTTCTGAAGCGGCCGGGAAAAATGCCCCGGAGGAAAAGAGCGATTACGACTTTATACGGGAAAAGATACGGGAACGACCGGTCAATAAAAAAAAGCTGGTAAAACGCTCTCTGTTTACATCGGGAATGGCTGTTCTGTTTGGCGTTATTGCCTGTCTTACTTTCCTCTTAATGGAACCACTCTTAAGTAAATGGATCTCATCAGATCAGGATATAAAACTTATGCCTGTGGAATTGAATGAGAATATGGAGGAAGAGGAATATCCTGTAGAAGCGGTAAGGCCGGTAGATGATCCTGAGCCTTCCCAGGCAACAGAGCCTGCTGATTCGGAGAATTCGTCTGTTCCGGTTCAGATAGAAGTTGAAAAACCCATAGAAGAAATGAGCTTAAGTGATGATGATGTGGAGAACAGCAGTGGTGACAATAGTGCCTCTCCGGGGACTACCTCTGCTACAGAACCATCACCTGTTGCGACTCCTGTCGATAGGGAAGTGGAACTGGAAGATTATATGCAGCTTTACCGGAAGATGTATTCCATGTCCGGAGAAGTATCAAAGAGTCTGGTGGTACTTACCGCAGACCAGGGGATTGACGATTGGTTAAATGAAGAAGAACTTAGAATGCGTCGTACCACCGGTGTCATAATCGGTGAAAACGGATACGAGCTACTGATACTCGCGGACAGCAGGAGGATAACAACTTCATCAGAAGATGGACTTACAATGAGGTTTTCCACTGGGGACAGTACCAGGAATGTTTATATGAGGCGCATAGACCATGAGACAGGGCTTGCAGTTTATGCCATAAAGCTGAGTGCCATTCCTGAGGGAGCAAAGGATTCTTATACGATAGCAACCATTGGAAACTCTTCAGCAAGGAGCATAACCGGAAATGCGGTAATCGCTGCCGGAATGCCCTTGGGTAGCAGCTCTGTATGTTATGGTTCTGTTACTTCTGCACAGACTAAGATCAGCGAGACCGATGCATCATATCACCTGCTGACAACGGATATATATGCAAGCGTTGATGCAAGTGGTATCCTCACAAATGTGAGAGGACAGGTGGTAGGCATTATATGTAGTGATCACCATGAGAGTGGTATGGAAAATCTGATATACGCATATGGAATAAGTTCCATAAAACAGCTCATTGAAGATCTCTCAAACTCACAGGAACGAATATATCTTGGTAACCACCTGGCGGAAGTGCCAACTGATGTCATGCTGGCATATGATGTTCCGGAGGGGGTATATATTACTGATGTGGATATGGATTCTCCGGCAATGAAAGCTGGCTTAAACAGAGGGGATGTGATCGTAAAGATCGGTGACATGCCTGTCAATACGGTGGATGAATATATGTCAGCCCTTCATAACTGTGATCCCGGTGAGAATATCAAGGTGGAGTACGCGAGAACAAATGGAACACAGTATGTTCAGATGTCGGTTGAAGTAGAGCCGGATGTTTTTGATGATACTGTAGGATAAAAAGGAAAGGGAAACTTTATGAAATACATAAAAGATTTTGAAGATGGCAATAGGATTGATGGAATATATTACTGCAAATCCAAAATCTCCACAGAGACAAAAAATGGTAAGCCATATGACAGTCTGGTATTACAGGACAAAACCGGAACCATAGATACAAAGGTATGGTCGCCCTACGATCCTGGTATACGGGAGTACGAGGCTGGAGATTTTATTGAAGTAAGGGGTGATGTGATCATCTACAATAATGCCAAGCAGTTCAGAGCTAACAGCATTAGAAAGTGCAGTGAGGACGAATACGATCCCGGTGATTATATGCCTGTTACCTCCAAGAATATTGATGAGATGTATAAAGAATTGCTTGACCTGGTTGAGTCTGTTGAGAATCCTTACTTAAAACTTTTGCTTGAGTCATTCTTTGGTGATGAGGAAACAACATTAGTTTTTAAAAAATCTTCCGCAGCTAAAACCATACATCATGCTTTTATAGGCGGTCTTTTGGAACATACACTAAGCGTTACAAAACTCTGTGATTTTATGTGTGGAAATTATCCGGTGCTGAATAGAGATTTGCTGGTTACATGTGCGTTGCTTCATGATATAGGCAAGACCAGGGAGCTGTCCCTGTTCCCGGATAATGATTATACAGATGCCGGCCAACTGGTAGGTCATATCATTATCGGTGCACAGATGGCAAAGGAACATATGGACAAGATAAGTGGCTTTCCGGAGCTTTTGAAAAATGAGGTCCAGCACTGCATACTTGCCCATCACGGACAGCTGGAATTCGGCTCACCGAAGAAACCGGCTCTTATCGAGGCTCTGGCTCTTTCAATGGCAGACAATATGGATGCAAAGATTGAGACATTCAAGGAAAGCATTTTAGCAAGTGAGCAGGGAGAATGGATGGGATTCAATAAATTCCTTGACAGTAATATAAGAAAAACCTGAACATTTACAGTCTTATGAAGATTACAAAGGAAAGAGGACTGGTACGGATAGATCAGGTGGTTTATAAGCTGAGTATTGAATTAGAAGAATGATGGATAATTATGAGTTACGAGAAAAATGAACTGGTGGATGTCTGCATAAGTGATATAGGTACGGGCGGTGAAGGCATAGGGCATGTAGACGGGTATACATTGTTTGTAAAAGATGCCATACCGGGAGATACTGTCACTGCAAGGATAACCAAAGCAAAAAAAAATTATGCGTATGCGAGAGTGGAGAAGGTTATTAAGCCTTCTCCTTTCCGCGTAAAACCGGCATGTGAAAATGCAAAGCGTTGCGGCGGTTGCCAGCTGATGGAAATGGATTATGCTGCCCAGCTTAAGTTTAAGGAAGATAAAGTAAGGAATAATCTTATAAGGCTTGGAGGTTTTGATGCAGCTTTTATAGAGAGCATTGCGGAACCGATAGTCGGTATGGAAGGCGATGCGCTCAGGTACAGAAATAAGGCACAGTATCCATTCGGAAAAAGTAAGAATGGCGAGATTATCTGCGGATTCTATGCCGGCCGGACACACTCGATAATATCCACCACAGAATGTATGTTAGGTGAAGAGTCAAATGGTGAAATACTAAAATGCCTGATTGCATATATGAAAAAATATCATATAGAGCCTTATGACGAAAAGACTGGTAAAGGGCTGGTCAGGCATGTCCTATTACGCAATGGATTCAGCACCGGAGAAAAGATGGTATGTCTCGTGATAAACGGGGATGATATACCGCATAAGGATCAGCTGACAGCAGAGCTTGTGAGTCTTGGGGTTGACAGTATTTCATACAGCATAAATAAAAAGAATACAAATGTGATAATGGGCGATAACTACCATACAATATACGGAAAAGATGTTATTTGCGACAGAATGAGCATCAGGGATCCGGAAGGAAATTTTAGCAATGCTCTCAGTGACATAGGTCTCGAGTTCAATATTTCACCCTTATCTTTCTATCAGGTAAATCCGATTCAGGTTGAAAAGCTTTATGGAATAGCCGTGTCATATGCCGGACTTACAGGAAAAGAAGAAGTGTGGGATTTATGCTGTGGTATAGGTACTATAACACTATCGATGGCATCTAAGGCCGGATTGGTCCACGGCATAGAAATTGTTCCACAGGCAATAGAAGATGCAAAGAAAAATATGGAGAACAACAGTATTACAAATGCGGAATTTATCTGTGCACCGGCAGAGGATTATCTGCAGGAGCATAAAGATGAAATAAAGGCAGATGTTATAGTAATGGATCCTCCACGCAAGGGCATGGATGAGAAGGCGCTTGAAGTCGTAGTAAACACCGCACCAAAAAGAATTGTCTATGTAAGCTGTGACAGTGCAACTCTCGCCAGGGATCTAAGATATCTTTGCGATAGAGGATACGAGATAAGGAAGTACAGAACCTGCGACATGTTCCCACAAACGGTGCATGTAGAGACTGTTTGTTTGCTTTCCAAGGGAGATATCGACAGAGACAGCTCGGAGAGAAAAAGTATTGCGAAGACCGATGATATTGGAATGATCAGCGGGTACAACAAAGGGAATAAAGCGCCCGAGACAACAAACGTAAAGATAGATTTCTCCCTGGAGAACCTTGATCTGTCGGAGCTCAGAGGGCGCTAAAGGTCCGGGGGACCTTTGTTCAGCGCGGACCGAAGCGGAGCGGAGACAGCGACATACGAGCAGATAAAGGATTATGTTAGGGAACAGACGGGTTTTCGAGTGTCTACACTATACATTTCTCAGGTGAAGAGAAAATGTGGTCTAGAGGTTGGGGAAAGCTACAACAAGCCCAAGTCAGAAGATGCCAAACAGCCGCAGTGCACAC
>CAMOJK010000017.1 GCA_946616835.1 uncultured Lachnospiraceae bacterium | reverse complement strand
CGGAAAGAGCCCTATCTTCTGCCAAGGCTTCTGATGGAGCTTCGCGCTCGGCCGCATCTTCAGTCAGATAAGATACCGCCGCACCAGCCTCACAGCCGTGGTCTCCGGCATTCCTGCTTGCAGTTTCTGCACCTTCACTGCTACTCGGAAAAGACTCCCTCTTTCGCCCTATCTTCCCAAGCATCCCAAACAGATTATTGATCCGTCCCTTTGATGAATCCGCAGATGCCATGAAAGCATCTTGTGGCGCCTCCATAATATCCGGTCTCACGAAGGATGCATTTTTTTCACTCCGGGCCGCTTCATACTCATCATCCAGAGCCTCACAGACATAATTGTCATCAATATACTCATCAACGCCGGAAAAAACTTTATCAGACAGTACAAAGGATTCCCTGTCGAAAACCACAAGTGTGATTTCCATATCTTCCTGCAGCAGATACTCACTGAATGCCGACACGGCTATCTTAAGAGCCTCATCCTTAGGAAAGCCGTACACACCTGTGGCAATAAGAGGAAAAGCTATACTTTCGCAGCCAAGCTCTTTAGCCAGTTTCAGACTCGTTTCATAGCAGTTTTTTACCGCTTCCCTTTCACCGTTATCTCCGCCGGTCCACTCAGGACCAACGGTGTGGATTATGTATTTTGCATCCAAAGCAAAAGCCGGTGTCACCGCAGCGTGTCCCACCGCGATATCACCTATTTTCTGTCTTTCCTTAAGCAGATCTCCAGCACCTGCTGCCGCATAAACCGCAGCATCCGTTCCGCCCGCATATACAGGCTTTGGATTGGCTGTATTTACGATAGCATCCGCAGATACTTTCGTTATATCATTTCGGACTATCTTAAATGACATTCATCTTCCTCTCTAGAACATCTGCCATAAATGACGGTGATATCATCACGATACAATTGTAAGTGTCGTTCCGTCCATATCGGTGTATGAGAAATGTAAATTAACACTACCGTATGAGAGATTCAGGCGAGGCAACATTTATCGGCTCTCCCAGCGGATCGATAGTGCCTCCGCAATGCGGGCATGACAGATGTATGCCATGAATATACAAGCCGCCGCACCACTTACAGGTATCCTCCACATACTGCACATCTTTTTCAAGCTTGACTGAATTTCTCGCTTTTTCCTCCCTTTTCTTGGCACCGATCGTTACGGAATACAGGAATATGGATGCATGCAGCAGCACAAAAGGCAGTGCTATAAGAACTATAGGCTGGAAGCTCATTTGCATGCATACATCATTCAGGCTGTCAAACGCAGCCAGAAAAGAATCCGTAAAGGACTGCCTGTTCTGCAGAAGTCCTTTCTGGAAATTCTCCCTGAAATCATCCGTCCTTTTAGTCGTAAGGATGTTATCAGTATCATCCCCCTGCATTCCTTCCCAGTACCAGTCTTCCCACTCTTTATCAGCGTCGGTTGAATAAACTATAAGCCAGTGCTTTTCATCATCCCAGCGCTGCACATAATATTCATATGCATAATTTTCAAGTGAAGTATAATGCCCCATCCACTCTGAATTGTCGATTATCAAAAGTGCCGGAGTAATACCGGTTTTATCCTGAAATTCCGAGAATGATTCCCCTATCCTTATCAGGTCATCATCACTTAGAAGCTGTTTTCCGTCCGAAATAACAATGGACGTATCCTGATAGTCCATTGTTAATTTTCTTGGAAAATTGAACGTGCCGGCTAGTATGGCTACAATGAAAACGGCATAAAAAACACAAAGTATCAGCGCAGTGATCAGTCGCGATTTCGACTTGTCCTTAAAATCTTCTGCCGTATATTCCGCATCACGGTAATAATATTCTATACGCCCTTTATGATAATAGGCATATCTTGTTGAGCCCGGAAAATATGAGTGTGATGTACGGTGTCCGCTGGAGCCTCTTCCATGTGAGCCTCCATGAGATCCGCCTCCGTGTGATCCGCCTCCGCTTGAATGTGGCATTTTTCCTACCTCCCAATCATAAATTTAATTCGGATTGTTTCGTGGTCAAACAATCTTTTACAGTAACCTGCATTTTATTTTTTCTGTCTCTGTCATTCCGGACCGATAATGAATGATACTTCTCAACAGCAAACTCCAGTTCCGTCACGATAAAGCTCTCGTCCTCCGAGTATACATAGTAACAACAGTTCTTTGTTGAAAGCACTATGCATTTGCCACGCTTTTTATAATTATACTCAGTCTGCAGTGATTCCTGTTTTCTATTTGAGAAAAATAAGGGGGTGTAATCTTCTTTTTGGGCATATTGATCTTCCAGATAAAGATAAAACCCTTCACTGTTGTATACCAGCCTGCCGCTCCCCATCGGAACAAAGCCTTTTTCATTCGGCAGGGCCTCCACCTTTACCGGAATATCAAGCTCTTTGTATGTACCGTTTTCTATTTCTTTTTCTACCTGTCTTCTCTCCTGCCTGTACCATTCCGTAATACTATAAATTTCTCCTGTATCAGGTGTTATAAGTTCCCCATCTTCAGTAAGAGTCCATCTTTTCCTGCAGTTATCGCACCATAGATTAACACCACTGCTTCTCATCTTTCCCTTTGTACCACAGGACCTGCACTGATATAAAGGAAGATGCAGACCTTCTGCCCTTGAATCCGATCTTATCTTTATGCCATTTTCTTTCTGCCAGGCATACTCATCATACTGAAGTTTTTCTTCAACGAGGCGCTGTACTTCGTCCGCAGAAACTTTACGCAATTCCTCCCGTGTATATAAAAGCTCTGCCGTACTCTCCATCCGGACCTTCCTGCTGCGCTCCTCATCCCAGAAAGGATTTGCCAGATAACAGCCATGGCTGTATATAACCACCAGGGGAACATCCAGAAATTTTGCCAGCTTCCCAAGATTATCCGGAAGTGTAGAAGTGATACCGGCATCACAGTGCCTTGACTCAGGAAACAGGACCACGGTCTGCTTTAACTGCTTAAGTGCATACCTGATGTTCAGCATTACGGACACATCAGGAACATAACGCCTCTTTCCTATGCATCCCCCTGCGCGGTAAGCTGCATTTCCAAAAGCTGCAAAACCTTCCATATCCGACACATAATTTGCCCTATGGGGAAAAAGCATTCTCGGAACTATAAAATAATCGGAAAATCCCTGATGTGTGGAGTAAACAAGAAACGGCGGTTTAAGGCCTTCCATACGGATCTTATTTTTCTTAAGTCCGGGTGTTGACACAAGCGCAGCCCCCCAGAGCAGCAAAAGCAAAGGCAGAAACTGTTTCACAGGCTTCCGCGACATGTCATACGGTGTCATATCCTTTTGTTTATTATCAAGTCCCATCCAGTATAAAATCCATTTTCCGGCCATCAACAGGATGTCTGAAGGTCAGACGATATGCACACAGGCATAGCTGCCTGATCCCTTTTTCTTTTGCATAAGCTTTTGATTCCGCATTGCCATACTTAAGGTCTCCGACTATAGGAACCCCCGCATATGAGAGCTGTACTCTTATCTGATGATGTCTCCCACTCAGAAGCTTAATATTCACGCACTCAGTCTTATCATCAGATTCATCTTTCGCCTGATTTTTATCCACCACTTCGTATTCAAGCTCAGCAAGCTTTCCGCCCTGAGCCTTTGACACTACTGCCGAACTGTTGGTCCTTCCATCCTTTAAAAGGTAATTGGAAAGCTTCCCCGATTTTTCCTTCATATGTCCGTATACAACAGCCCGGTACATTTTTTCCATGCCGGGGTCTTCTCCGGATGCCTGCTTTGACAATATTCCCGCTGATCCTTTATCCTTTGCAAAAACTAGTATCCCCTCCACAGGCTGATCAAGTCGGTGGATCACAGCTATGTATGGGGCCGCAGCCCTTGGCTGCTTTCCCTTTAAGCCATTAGCTTTCTCCGCCAGATATTTCTTCAGTTCCGTCACCATATCCGGACTGCCTATTGAGGCAGACTGGACTGCTATCCCGGAAAACTTGTGGCAGACTATGATATTATCATCTTCATATATTATCTCAATACGCTTATCCATAATTAACTTTACCGAAATCATTTTTCCTCAGCCGGATCCGGCTTTCTTGATCTCATTTCCTTAAAGAAATCCGTCAGCACCCTGCTGCACTCTTCCTCACAGATACCCCTGGTCACCTCAACTTTGTGATTAAACCCGTCCATCTCCAGTATATTCAGAACAGATCCGGCGCAGCCTGCTTTCGGACTCATGCAGCCTATCACCACCCTGTCCATTCTTGCCTGCATAATGGCACCCGCACACATCTGACAGGGTTCAAGAGTTACATACATGGTTGCCCCCTCAAGTCGCCAATCCTCAAGCTTTTTACTGGCTTTTTTTATAGCGGTGATCTCTGCATGGGAAAGCGTACTCTTATCGGTATTGCGTCGGTTGTATCCCCGGCCTATGATCTTTCCGATGAGCTCAGTCCTCGTCTTATCTGAAAACTTTTTCCGGTCTCCCTTATCACGTATTCCATTATAAACTATCACACAGCCAATGGGCACTTCCCCAACCTCAGCCGCCTTCTGTGCCTGCCGGACAGCTTCTTTCATATATTTTATATCTGTTTCTTCTTTTGTCATTTTCCCGGATTCTTATTCAAAAATTTAAAATAATCATAACACTGTATCGTTTATTGTATAACAGAAATGCCTAATCTGCAAAAAACAGCATTATAGGATATAATATGTTGCATGCATATAACAAATAACTATGGACTGCCGTTCACTTTCCTGTGTATGGGAAGTTTCAGCAAATAACAATAAGGAGCCTCTGCTATGCTTATAGGCGGTTTTCAGTCAACAACATTACTTGATTATCCGGGACATCTCGCATGCACAGTCTTTACACAGGGCTGCAACTTCCGCTGTCCCTTCTGTCAGAACGGCTCACTGGTCCTGCCGGAAAAATTCGACACTCCTTTCACCGAAGAAGATATACTTGCAAGGATCCGTAAGCGGTCCGGCATATATGAAGGCGTCTGCGTAAGCGGCGGCGAACCCACAAACCAGCCGGATCTCGCGGAGTTTCTGAAGAAGCTCAAAGACATGGGGCTTTTAGTAAAACTCGATTCCAACGGCACGAGGCCGGAAATCCTAAAGCAGTTATATGAAGAATCCCTCATTGATATGATCGCCATGGACATAAAAGCTTCGCCGGAGCAGTTTGCGGAAGTATGCGGCTTAAAAAAAGAAACCGGCAGCTCCGCCGACAGCCTCCTTGAAAAGACCACTGAAGCCATTGAATTCATAATGAACTGCGGCATAGAATATGAATTCCGCACCACTCTGGTTAAGGGACTGCACGACATTTCGCAGACAGAAGCAATGGCAAAACAGATAAGCGGCGCAAAGGCTTATTTTCTCCAGTCATATACAGACAGTGAGCTTATAATAAATAAACTAAATGGAAATGAAAAACAGTTTGAAAGTTTTTCTGCGGATGAGTTAAATGATATTCTAAGAACAGTAAGAAAACATGTTCCTGCCGCATGCCTGAGGGGTGTGGACTAGACTAACGGCCGCAAAACATCAGGCATCTGAGGTTTTGTATTCAAGATAGCGGTCTACCATAAGAGCGATTTTTAATGTCACGGCATCATCAAAACTCCTGATATCTAGGCCCGTCTTTTTCTGGAGTTTTTCTATACGATAAGTAAGCGTATTCCTGTGAATGTAAAGATCTCTCGCAGTCTCCGCCAGACTTAGGTTTCTGTCGAAATAGCTGTTAATCATCTTGAGCTCGTCATCACTAAGGGTGAATTTCTTCTTTTCGCCACATATTTCCTCCATAAAAAGCTCACACAGTGAAACCGGAAGCTCTGCAATGAGCCGGCCTATCCCCAGTTCATCACATGATATAACATAACGCTCGGTATAAAATATTCCGGCAACCTCCATTGCAAGCTTAGCCTGCAGGTAGGACTCCTGTATCTGAGCCACGCCAGTCACAGGCTTTCCGTAGGAAACCCTGACCTTTTCCATAAGCTCGGTATTAACGGTACTCACTATTGAGCCTGCCGTTTTGGTCAGTATATCTTTTTCTTTTTTTCCTGAGAGTTCCTTAATGAAGATTATAGAATGTTCATTTAAAGGCACAATAACATTATCGCCTTCCCCTGCGAAAAGCTCTGCCAGGAGGCCTGCTGATATACCGGACTTTGACTGCTCTATCAGCAGTGCAGCATATCTTTTGTCAAAAGAAAAGCCGTACCTTTCAGCCTTTTCCTGTATCTCTGCCTCGGTAAACCTTCCCTCGATAACAGCCCGTAGAAACCCTTCCCTGCTGTCCGCAGCTTTTATCTCTTCGATGATCCGCACCAGAACATCTGCTGGGAAAGTTCCACTGATGGTTATATCCCCATTCTTTATGCCTTCCACCTCAAGCCCTGATCCGGTCAGCTCATTAAGGTCTTTTATCTTTTCCGTAGCTTCGCGTTTATTCATAATCCGTTCTATCTATCCTATAACAGCCTGCATCTTCTTCAAAGACGCTTCCCAGCTGTAATTATTCTTGATATAGAATTTTGCCCTCACTCTTACCTTGGCATAGTTCTCATCACTTATAGTTTCCATATCCTTTATTATCCTGCAACATTCAAGGTCACCATTATATGTATACCCGGCTTCACTTCGCTTTATCTGCTCACTTATGTTTTCACAGTTCTGGTTTGCTATAGGAGGCACTCCCAATGCCATTCCCATCAGACAATAATCCTTATTTATGGAAACTGACGCAGGTATCCACTGAAACTTTGCACCTGCCAATGCCGTAAGCTTTTCTCTTTCCGAAAGAAAACCCGGGTAGTAAGCCCCGATATTTCTGGGCAGTACCATGTCATTATCGGCCCTGCCTATTGCCACCAGGCTGATGGGAGTTGATGCTCGCCCTCCCCGGTAATTCCTGTATATATCAAACATCTTTTCACAGCCGAATTTGCTGCTTATACGACCGCTGTAAATTATATAATCACCCTCGATCCCGTATTTTGTCTTGAAATCATCAACAGCCTTCAGCCGCTTCATGGCATCAGTCAGAAATTCCGGTACATCTATGCCAAGGGAAACTACGGCCTGCTTTTTCTCATCAAGCTTTATATTACTGTTTACAAAACGCTGCTCGCCCTCGCTCCTGAAGATTATTCCCTTGACGGATTTGAATATGTCTTTATATATCTTGTATTTTATCTGTTTTACATCCAGTTCAGGTGATACAAGAGGAATAAGGATGGTCTTTTCAGAAACATTATGATATGCATAAGCAGTAGTAAAATACTGGAATGTTATAAATAAGAAACGGTCATAATCATCTTTATGTTCTTTAATATAGGCAGCAAGGCCTCGGGTGACCGGTCCCTGTGCGTAAATACGCTTCTGATCCAGGGAGCCGCCGAGCACGCCAAGGCGTTCCCGCATGGCATCAATCTTTTCAAACTCCTCAATGTCCCTGTTCTGGGTAGTCCTGAAGCGCAGGATAGTTATACCTTCCTCTTCGCTCTGACCCTCAGGGAAGTGATTCGACCATGTTTCATAATCAGATGCAGTTGTCGTGAGCACATCAATAGCATAGGAGCCCTTAAGCTTCTGTACTAGTTCGTAGGCATAGTTAGGAACTGGTCCCGTCACCTCCTGACCATATCTGGGTACAACAACCGCTATTTTTTTAACTTCTTCTCCCATTCTGATAAATTATACGGGATTTATGGGGAATTGGCAAACTGAATCAGCAGATATCAGAAGTACTTTTCTACACGGATTTCAACTGTTCCAATAAATAGTCGCAGAATTTGGCTATTTATTCAGTTCAGCTATTAAAAAAACTTCACCTCAATATCGCCGATGCCATCCTTACAGCCTCTTCGCAGGCCAATTCCGGATTCTTTGACATGTAATGATCCGCAGCCTTTCTTACCGCCGAGTCTAAAGCACGCGCATCTTCACAATCCTGCTGTAAACATCCCTAAAAAGCCTTCACGGACATCTTTATGTTTCAGCCAATGGCCAACTATTTTATATGCCGTTACTACCCGAACAGCTCATCTCCGGTTATCACATTGATCACAATATTACTATGCTTATTCCGTTCCAGGCCTGAGGCACTTACAAGTGTAAGGTGCAACGTTTTCTTATTCTTTGTTTCTCGCTGAAAGACATCTAGTTTGTGAAGCAGATCTTCTTCATAGGCTGCATCTATCTCAAACGGTTCCGTGGAATACTTCATCTCACACACATTGATCACATTATCCATGCGATCAATCAGCAGGTCAATCTGTGCGCCCTTCTTTGCCGACGAACTTCTCCAGGAGTACTCCATCGTTTCGACACCTGAGATTCCGAGTGCTGCCTTTATCTGCGGCAGATGATTCAGACACAGTATCTCAAAAGCATTTCCACGCCACGAATAATATCCGGGAGTTCCATAATACTTTGTCCATGATGAGTATTCTTTTTTAACCCGAAAGTTCTGGTAAAATAATACAAACGGATCGATCAATTGGTAATACTGTTCTTTCTCTTTTTTCATATAATTCTTATATATGCGGATAAAACCACATTGTTCCAATTCATCTATCGTTTTTGACAGTAATCCTCCATCCGCAATCTTAGTATCCCTTATCAATTCCGTCCGAGTCATTCCCTTGCTTTTTTTCGCTAATGCCTTGATGATTTCCATATGTTTTTTCGGATTACGATATAAGGAAGAGAACAGCCTGTCGTACTCATAGTACAGTTGACCATTTTCCTGAAAAAGCAGGGCATCAATATTCTGCACCATACTGTAACGCCGGTTTAAAAGATTCAGATAATACGGAATCCCGCCGAATACCATATAGCAATCGGTAATATCCCTTCTGCTTAGGGAAAAGCCCTTTGACTGCAAAAATTCCTCACATTCCCGAAGTGAAAAAGGATACAGATGTATCTGCCTGGTAATCCTGTTATATAATCCTCCATGATCTCCCAGTACATTTTGGATGATCCAAGAAGTAGCTGAACCGCACACGATAAGTAAAAGGTCCTTCTGTGATGCCCCCCAGCTATTCCAAAAGTGCTCCAACGCTGTTTTAAATCCGGATTTTGCGGTATCCATCCATGGCAATTCATCCAAAAAAACAACTCTTTTCCCGGTTATTGGATCTCTTTTTATGTCCGGACACATAAGAAGTTCTTTTAATCTGTTAAACGCCTCTCGCCAACTCCCGGGAGCCTTCTTTTCTTCGAAACCATACTCTATCAGACTATCGTTAAAATAGTCCAATTGTTCTTTCATATTTACTTCATTGATCCCGGTTGCAAAAAACGCAAATTCATTATTAAAGTATTCCCTAACAAGATAAGTCTTTCCAACTCTTCGTCTGCCATATACCACAACAAATTCCGCCTGAGCAGAATCCAGGCAATCCCCCAATATACCCTGTTCTATCTTTCTTCCCAATATACTCATATCATTATTCCCTCAAAAAAGATATATACTTGTCTGAAACCTAATATTATACATATGTTACAGACAAGTATATGTGCGTTTAATATGTATACTTGTCTGTAACTAGTATAGCATGCTAATAGCTAATCGTCAATAAACGCCATTTAATCCGAACCGGAAGATTTGATTTTTAAATGACGAGTCACATTCAGCGTAAGCCAAAAAAACACTTTCGGAAGCCAGCCTATGGGTGGGACAATCACGAAAAAAGCCGCAGGGCTTTCGCCCTGCGGCTCCATTAATCTTACTGTAAATCTTTTGCCAGATCTTAGTTGGTGATGATGTGCTCTGTTTCCTTATCGAATACATGAATCTTCTCTGTATCGAAAGCGAATCTTACAACATCGCCGGGTCTTGCTGTAGTTCTGGGATCAACTCTTGCAGTCATCGGGAACTCATCAAGATCAAAATACAGGTAAACTTCAGCACCAAGAAGCTCGTATACACGGATGCTTGCTTCGAATACGCTGGTAGGAGAAGCCTCAACCATCATCTCTGAATCATAAACGTCCTCAGGTCTGATACCGAATGTAACGGTCTTTCCGTCATATCCGCCCTCGATAAGCTTCTTGCTCTTTTCAGGAGGAAGAGGAACAGCCTTGTTAGCGATCTTCAGATAAGCTGTCTCACCCTGAATCTCAACAACAGCATCAAGGAAGTTCATCTGAGGTGATCCCATGAAGCCTGCTACGAACAGGTTCTGAGGTCTGTCGTAAAGGTTCTGAGGTGTGTCAACCTGCTGGATAACACCATCCTTCATAACAACGATTCTGGTACCAAGTGTCATAGCCTCGGTCTGATCGTGTGTAACGTAGATGATGGTGGTGCCGAGACGCTGATGAAGCTTAGCGATCTCAATTCTCATCTGTACACGGAGCTTAGCATCAAGGTTTGAAAGAGGCTCGTCCATAAGGAATACCTTAGGATTACGAACGATAGCACGTCCCATGGCAACACGCTGTCTCTGTCCACCGGAGAGAGCCTTGGGCTTACGCTCAAGATAAGGAACAAGGTCGAGGATCTTAGCTGCTTCCTTAACCATCTTATCGATCTCGTCTGAAGGAACCTTACGAAGCTTAAGACCGAATGCCATGTTATCATAAACGGTCATGTGAGGATACAGAGCGTAGTTCTGGAATACCATCGCGATATCACGATCCTTAGGCTCTACATCGTTAACCAGTCTGTCGCCGATACGAAGCTCACCGGATGAAATATCCTCAAGACCTGCGATCATACGAAGAGTTGTTGACTTACCGCATCCTGAAGGTCCAACGAAGATGATGAACTCCTGGTCTGCGATTTCAAGGTTGAAATCCTTAACAGCTTCGAATCCGTTGGGATAAACCTTGCAAATGTTTTTTAATGAAAGACTTGCCATTTTTAACCTCCTGAAATTTATAGTTTTTAATTAACAGTTTTCCTTTTCATCTGTCCGTGGTAACCGCACATCGCAGTTACTCAACCTGACATTGGTAATTCTACTTTTTTATGAAAGCACTTTCAATTGACCGTTCGACGAAAAAAAGTGAAATGTTTTCGTTATTGTAACGAAAGCTATAAATCGTTATTTGTAACAAGCAGAGTTTCTTTCCCTGCTTCATTTTCCACCTGCGTCTTTATGATGGATTTCTTAACATCCATACTGCCCTTACCGTCTACTCCGCCAAATGCATAATTCTTCGTACCATTTCCGGTGTAGCGATAGGACACCTCATCCATAAGGATTTCCGAAATACCCTTAAGTGCACCGGTTCCCGTGGCGGTTCCGGCATTTATATCCATATCAACGCCAAGCTCCTTGAACCTGATCACCGCCTTAGCGCCTGCACCGCTTCCGAAGGCAGTATATTCATCAGCCGTCGCTTTACAATGGAAGTAGGTCTTTGACATTCCCATATCAGCATTTCCATTGATCGAGCCTATGCCGACTCCGGTTCCCCCGAGGAAAGTCATGTCAATATCACAGCTGTTTACATCGAGCTTTATATCACCTTCTACACAGCCTATCCCGGTTCCGGTATCACTGTTCTGGTGTATTATGTATTTTCCCCGGTAAATATGAATATCCGCCCCCTCAGTGCCGCCTATTCCAACGCCCTTTGTTCCGCCGGTCTCCAGCAGTATGGTACCATCCTGGTAAAACTCCATGCAGCCGGCACTTCCGCCTGCAAATCCTATAGCGGCGTACTCCCTGCGTTTTGCCTGTATTGTCAGATCACCGTCACCCAATACCGTAAGCTGTGCACCTTCCGGCACCATGATGCCTCCGCCGATAAATGTATTTTCCCCGTGGAGCAGCAGCGTAAGCTTTGCACCGGGAGCAATATCTATGCACGGTCCTAATTTCGGACTGACGAGACTTACATTCTCAAGGGTGATCTGCCCGTCATAGCCCTCCTGTATTTCTATCGTCAGCTCTGTCTTCTGTCCCGGAGTTCCGCTGAGCACATAATCCCTGAAAGAAACTTCTTCACCGACAGATACGATCTTCTGATATCCCTCGCGCACCAGAGATCCGGCAGATAGCCTGCTTACTCTCCCTGTCATATATCCTCTGCGGTTTGCACCTTCCTGGTGTTCTTTCTGATATCTGCATATTTCCTCTGCAATCTCCTGCTCAATGTGCTGCAGTATCTCCGGCGACGGTCTTCCGGTATAAAACCCCTGTATAAGGTCACAGCCTAAACCTATGACAGTACGGAGTTCATCTGCGGTTTCCACGCCTTCAGCCAGCACCTTTATACCATTATCATGTGAAAAGCTCACTATCTCCCTTACAAAATGCTGTTTGGAAGGGCTGTCCTGTATTCCCGATAAAAGGGATCGGTCTACCTTAACATAATCCGGCATATACCGGAGCAGATTGGAAACATTAGAATATCCGGTTCCGTAATCATCAACAGCAGTTCCTATACCCATATCTGAGTAACGGGATTTCATGGCAGAAAGCGCCTCGTCATCAAGCTCAGCCTGTTCCGTAAGCTCCACCACTGCCTGTCCGCCACATTCGACCAACAGTTTCTCTATGCGTTTTTCATCCTCAGCGGAGAGTTTTGTTCCCGGAATGCTGTTAATAAAAACACGACGATTTCCGAAATCCTCTTCCTTTTCCCGCAGATGTTCAAGTACATTTATAAAAGTAGCCTTCTCCACATCATGTAGTCTGCGGAGCATATCGGCATATTTTATGATATCAAGGGGTGAGATCTTTCTTTCCGTCCTGGCACGCATCAAAGCTTCGAATGCATATATGCTTCCATCAGCAGTGCTTACGATAGGCTGGAAATGGTAAGTAAAAAGGTTATCATCAAGTATCCTGTTTACGCACTCTATTGCTTCTTCGTCTTCCCCGGAGAGCTCCTTTTCACCTGCAAATCCTGCCGGGAATTTTGCCAGCACTCCGGATCTGCGGATCGCCTTCATAAGAAGTGTCCGGCGCATGCTCTCCAGACCACTGCAGAATGAAAGTATCCACAGGCGGTAGATCTCATCATAGCTTCGTGTAAGATTCCCATAGCTGATTACAGCATATCCAAAATTCCTTGCTCCGAAATAAAGAGGCGTGAATGTATATGAACACGGAGCCTCATGCTCCTCATAAAGCTCAGGTAAAAGTGAAAGAGAAGAAAAACTTTCTGTCTGCCCTACACGGTCTATGCGTCCGCCTCCCCTGTATGACGCAAGTACCCGGATCATCTGAGCAGGATATGAAGAAACCGTCATCGTATCATCATCTGACAGCGACGGATCAGCCCAGTCCTTCGGAATACACAAGTGAAAACTGTCAATATCTTTTAACTGATATACATGTGAATACACTGTATCCACGAAGCCCCTTAAATCCTTTTGTGCGATCATGTCTTCAACAAAATGATTATGGAGCGAATAGAAACCTTCTTCAGAAAGAACCGTGGTCCAGGACGCCCTTCTCAGGCTGTTATAAATATGGCCATCATCCTGGCATCCACAGCTTGTACCTATGAAAAGCTCCGTCTCGTCCCTGGATTCATCTACAGACTCACCATTCATCAGCCTCACTATGCTTCTGGCAGCTCTTGAGCCTGTTGCTCTTGCGGGAATATATGCACTGGTCAGGGGTTTTGGACTTCTCTGACCCTCATCAGATGTATCAAAGCCTATAACAGCTATATCCTCGGGAATCTTTAAACCGGCCGCCACCAGCTCTTCACACAGCCCGATAGCCATAAAGTCATTGGCACAGGCAACCGCTTCCGGCAGGTCTTCTCTTTTCTTTAGAAGCTGTCCGGCACACTTTTTCCCGCCGGTATACCAGTAATCACCGTAAAAAATCCTGTCATCTCTTACCGGAAGACCGGCTTCACTCATTACATCCTTATATGCCTGAAGCCTTATCTTTGAGTGCTCATGCCATTTCTTGCCGGTCAGGAATGCAATATCCCGGTAACCATGCACCTTCACGAGATGCTCTATCAGCTGTTTTACCGGGGTATAACTGTCTGTACATAAATATGGAAACGTCTTGCTCTCCAGATCCACATAGAGTACCGGTCCGTTAAATTCAGCCTTAATCCTGTCCTCGATCTCCCCGGCCATCCCCGGTGTCTGTATAGTGTCAGGCAGTACAACCACAGCGTCAAAAAGGTCAAAATTAACCAGGGAATAAATTCTTTTATCCCCTTTTTCCCTAGCCTCCGTATCCTGATACTTTAAATACATGGAAAAAATGCAGACATCCAGATCAGCTTCAAATGCCTGCTTCAGAAATCCGTCAATAAAACGGCACTGATAGAATTCTTCTGCCTGCCCAAGCAGCAGTGCAATCCTTTTTCTTACTGCCATAAGCTTACATTTTCATTCCCCAAACTCTCTCTTCCTGATGATCTCCGCCTGATGAATGATCTTTTCTTTCCATTCGTCATCCTGTGCCTCTAACTGATACACATTATATCCAAACTGGCGGCCAAGGGTACATACGATTGCCTCATCATCAATGTGAAGCGAAATGCGGTATCTGCTGGGAAGTTTTTGCGGAAGCGTCTCTTTATTGTCACGCTGAACTTCTTTTAAGTGTCGATTACCGTTTACTATGCCGTCAAACTTTACATGATAGCATGCAAAGAGCCCGGTTATGTATTGTTCTGACCTGAAAGATGAAGTATAGACCCACACTTCATATCCCATCTTTTGCAGCGTATTTATCAGTTCCGGTGTGCCCAGACGCAACCGTTCCTTATATATCTTATTAAGAGGAAAATGCAGTTCCGGTTCGGTCTTATGTGTACGAGGCGATACAAAAAGCACCTCATCAAGATCGAAAGAAACACGCATCTTATTGTTACTTTTCTGCATCCGGATATAACCCCTTTATGATGTTTATAACAGCATAGGACCAGCCGTTCTCATCCTCTTTTATCTCTATATCCTGAAAATCCTTTTTATCCCTGAAGGAGCGGACCACAAAGTCCTTCTCAATATGAAGGGTCTCTTCATACTTGTTTTCCATGAGTTCCTTGAGCCTCTGCCTTGTAGCCTCATGTTCCTTCGTTTTCCTGTCCGTCCCGGTAATTATGCCATCCAGTTTGACGGAATATTTTTTAAAATAACTGCTGATATAATCATACGAATAAAGCTTTGCAGTGTAGACCCATATGTCATAACCGTTTTTGCTCAGAATATGTAAGAGCGAGGGAATCCCCAGTCTGATCCTTTCTTTGTATATCCTGTTTACCGGAAATCCCAAAGGCTTTTCTGCCGGCACTTCATTAGGGTCACAGAATACAATCTCATCCAAGTCTATGGTAACCCTCTTATTATGATTTGAAGCCATGAGCATTTTTTTGACATCGGTTTCCTGTGTGAGATTAATGATGGTTATGGGCACCCTTTTAATGTTTGCCCGCATGGCACCTACCCACCTGTGGTGGCCATTCAGTATCATATATCCACTGGGGTGGATCTTCTGCACCATGATAGACTCATCCCAAGGGGTATCTTTTACCTTGCCTGTTGTTCTGAATTTACTCTCATAATTTGCAATGATCGAATAATTCGGGCCTATATTGGGAAAACTGAATTCATCATCAGGATTAGGATGCAGATCAGCAGTTTTAGCAGACCTGATAATGGCACGTTCTAACAGACTTGCCTTGAGCGGAACATATACCCCCTCGTATTTGTTTACCTCTTTTGCCAGAAGTTTTTTTAAGTCTTCATTTGAGATTGCCATGGCACCTTCCTTTCCCTACCCCATTCAAAACAGTCTCAACAGACAGTATTCATCATAATGCCATCACATATATCTGGCAAGGATTTGCCTCATCCCAGTATTCCGGGAATACTTCAAACTCCTTAAAGCCCCATGCTATATATGCACGGTTCGTACGGTCATAATCCTCATACATTCCCATCTTCACGGTCTTTACCTGGATAAAGCTGTATCCGGCATCCGCTACAGCTTTCTTGGCACTTTCAAAAAGCTTACGCCCCACCCCCTGACTGTGGAATTCCTTAAGCACGCCCATTACCGCAAGCTCCATGGTATCTTTCCCGGTTTCTTTAAGATATAAAAACCCGACAAGCTTTTCACCGTCATATGCTGCAAAAAATATTTTTCCGGGGCTGTCCGAAATATAGCCCTCCCTTGATTCCGTAACCTCAAACCACTCTGTAAGTGACTCAAGTATTGTACGGCTTATCTCTTTTTTCTTTTCGTCATCTTTTATCTCGATAATTTCTACTACCATATCCCCCCTCTGCTTTTACCGCACCCCTGTATTTATATTATACCACTTTCCTTCACGGCCTTAAGAGCCTCTGCAATCTCTTCCGGCGGGAGCACAAGCGCAAACCTGACATATCCCTCACCATGAGGTCCGAAGCTTGCCCCGGGGGTGCAGAGTACACCTGACTTGTTCAGCAGGTCCATGCAGAACTCCATACTTGAAGTATATGTCTCGGGGATGGGAGCCCACACAAACATGCTCCCCTTCGTATCCGGTATATTCCATCCTATTGCCCTTGCGCCTCCGCAAAGAGCATCACGGCGCGCCTGATAGTCATCACACTGTTCCACCACCATTTCGGTGGGACCTTCAAGTGCAGCTATGGCTGCCTTCTGTATAGGCAGGAACATTCCGAAATCAATCTGGCTCCTCAAAAGCTTAACTGCATCAACCACATCTTTCCTTCCTATCAGGAAGCTTATGCGGGCACCGGTCACATTAAAGGATTTGGACAGACTGAAAAACTCAACTCCCACATCCATTGCACCTTCGGCAGCAAGAAAGCTTCCGCCCTTTATCCCGTCAAATATGATGTCGCTGTATGCATTGTCATGGACTATGAGCACATCATATTTTTTAGCCCATGCGACAATCTCATCATATATTCCTTCTCTCGCAATGGAGCCCACCGGATTAGCCGGGAGACTCACTATCATGTACTTGGCCCTGCGTGCCACATCCTCTGGTATATCCTCAAGATAAGGCAGGAAATCATGCTCCTTTGAAAGAGGATAATACCATGGCTCTGCCTCTGCTAAGAAACTCCCTGCCTGAAATACAGGATAGCAGGGATCCGGCAGAAGAACCACATCCCCTTTATTGCAAAGAGCAAGTGCCAGATGCCCCACTCCCTCCTGTGTACCGTAGCAGCTCATGACCTGCTCCGGTCCTATGGTGACACCGTATCTTTTTTTATAATATGCACACACTGCATTCAGAAGCTCAGGTATATCTCGAAGTGCATACTTCCAGTTATTTGGATCTGCTGCCGCTTCTTCCAGCGCCTTCCTTATATGCTCCGGTGTCTTAAAATCCGGAGTGCCCACGCTCATGTTGTATATCTTTCTTCCCTGTGCTTCCAGCTCAAGTTTCTTGTTATTAAGGGAAGCGAATATCTCCTCCCCGAAACGGTCAAGTCTGTCTGCGAATTTCATTTTATTCCTCCTGAGACCTATATACTCAATAGATCTTTTTCTTTTCACTTTCATTATAGTCTTTAAAAAGCTTCAGGCACTCTTCCCGGTCTTCCTCCACTACGGGCATGATCTCGGTCTTGCCCGCAATGTAATCATAGAACCTGTCGTCCCTGAAGCCTATCCCGTCAGTGTCTTTTCGGTTGCAGCCATAGCGCACCTCACTTATGTTCGCCCAAAGCGAAGCACCTAGGCACATGGGACAGGGCTCGGCTGTGGTGTAGAGTATACTTCCGCTGAGATCATGGGTGCCCGCCTTTTTACAAGCATCCCTTATAGCCTCCACCTCACCGTGGCAGGTGGGATCTTTTTTCAAAAGCACCCTGTTATGGCCCCGGCCGATTATCTTTCCATCCTTAACTATCACGCAACCAAAGGGTCCTCCGTCACCGGCATTTATCCCGTCATATGCTTCTTTTATTGCTTCCTGCATATAGTTTTCCATATAACACCCCCTACCGATACAAGCGTTTAAAATCGATACAGATTCCTGTTGACCTTGTCTTTTCTGACATCAAACCTTACAACTGAATCCGCAAAGTCATGATACTTCGCCTCTGTATTTCCAAGATCATTTGATTCTTTAAGTGCGCTGGACACAAAATACAGTGCAACAGTGATGCCGGTGCTTATTCCAAGTATTATTGCGATAGCTATCATATCCTCTTTCTCCTATCTGTTCTTCGAATAACTTGCGATTTCTTTTGCACTTGACAGTTTATTACTGGTCTTAATATCCCTCATGTTCTTGAAAGCCTTACACCAAAGGACAGCAGTTAAGACAAGTACCAAAAAGGCAGGCCTGACTTCATCAAATCCAAAATAACTAAATATAAAGTAATATATGATCGAAGCCAACGGAGTTACGAGTGCAAATATCAGAGAAAACTTTATTGCCTGCGAGGTCTTATCATAGGGAAGACCACCTACGACTTTACCGGTCTGTCCGTTAACAAGCATCGTATAAGGAACATCCTTATATCTGAAGGTTAGAAACCACGCCGGCAATAGTGCGTATTTAATATCGTTTATATTTGCCTTCGGATCACCTTTAAGACGCACTATACTATGCACATTTCCGCTCTTCTCCACATCCGCTTCAACCTCTTTGTTAAACAGCTCTCCTGCTCTTCTTACCGCAGCCCTCTGCAGCTCATAATTCTCAACGTCGTACCTGTCGGAATAAAAACCTGAGAGATAATCCGCTTTAAAGGGAAGCAGAGCTCCTGTCATATAAGGCTCTAAACGCTTTGAAGACTCATCATTCAGCTGTCTTGATGCATCAAGTGTCATATTCCTGAAATGAGTAGAGCCTTCTCTGTAGTAGTAATACTTATGAGCATACTTGCCTCTTCCAACCTCACCGGATAGCAGCTGTCTGTCAGAATAATCCATATCGAAAAGCCAGAAAGGGACATAGATCCCTGCTACCCTGTCTATGGAAAATTCCTTCACTTCCTTAGGTACACATTTGCCCGCATTTACTTTGGCTCTGAGCAGATTCACAGCCTGCTGCTTTGTAACGGTAAACGGAATGATAAACTGCGGTTTCTTCATGGTGGCCACTCTGTCAAACACTACCGTCGGCTGTCCGCAGTAAGCACAGAATGTAGAACAGGTATTATCACTCACATTAAGCTCGGCACCACAGGAACGACATTTGTAGACATTACAATCCATCGTGTCTTCTTCATCTGCGGTAAAGCGATTCTCGAACCCCAGCTCTCCTGTGGAATACAGATTCCCACAGCTCTCACAGAGCATTTTCCCTGACACAGGGTCAAAAATCAATGCTGCGGCACATCCCGGACATTGAAGTGTCACGCCCTGTCCCGAAGCATCGTACTTCATATGAGCTACTCCATTATCCAATATTTTTCCTCCCGTAAACATTTTCCGAGAAATTATAACATATTTATATAAAATCAGTTAACGGTAACATATACTTTTTCTTTTCCTTGCCCCCTTCCCATGTAGTATCATTATGAAAAAACAGGAGGTCTTTTTCTTATGCCGTTTCGAATATTGGAAATAACAAAACCATCAGAAGTTCATATCAACTTCGGACAACTGGAAATAACACAGGAAGAGAAAATAGTTATACCCAGCGAGGACTTGTATCAGATAACAGCGATCGGCCCCAATATCCGTCTGTCAACAATGGACATATCATTTGATTGAACCTTATCGGGCTATGGTTGATCAAGTGGCATATTATAACCTCGGCTCAAACGATCGGCTTAATAAGTCAGAGCGAAAAGAACTTTCCGGTGTTTTATACAATGCTTGTTTGATGGCATGGACAAAAGTAAATATTATTTCCGCCATAGAATTGATGTGCGAAAGTCTTAAAAGGATTATTTTAGATGGTTCTACTGAGGAACTTCAGTTACCGACTATTCTTACTATGGATAAAATGGAGGATATTACGGAATGAGACTGATCATAATCTTAAGTCCTACTAATAAGTGGGGAACCAAAACGGAATATACAAATCTTCGAAAATTTCTGATCAAGGACGGCTATCTTAGAATCGCACCGGAAGTATTCATGAGCGTTGTTGCAAACAGAAAAAATTCTGAAAAACATTTCAGGAGAATTGAAGAATTTGCCCCCAAAACCGGTACTGTCAGAATGATGCGACTGACCGAGAGACAATATGCTAATATTTATATAGTTTCCGGGAATGCGGACTTGCAGGAAAAAGAGATCGGGAAGAACTGCCAAATCATGTTATAATTAAAAATAAAGGGATTATTAAGATAAGTGTATCTGAAGCTGCCGAGTAAGCAGGAAAGAAGAATTGGATCAAGGTTTTCATATGGACAAGAAAAAGAATGACATTTTACCTGTTTTAGCGATTGTCTTTGCGTTTCTTTTTCCTTTTGCCGGATTCGTTTTGGCCATTATTTCACTGGCAAAAAAATGCGGAAAAGAGTATCTGTCAGCTGCCGCATTAGTCATATCAATCATATGGTCTAATATTCTGGTGATCATAATATCTTTTTTCATTGTGCTTGGCGGATTATTTATCATAATAGTCCAGGATCCGTCAGCCTATGAACAGAGTAATGCCGAAGAGAAAAAACTGACAAATTATTACTATGACAGCCCGATCGTATCCGCCAGGTATTTTCACCGTGAAGAAGGGGAACTTGTATATGATGACATACCTGAAGACCAGATAAAAGATCTGGTTAAGACCCTAGACTCATTAACGATCGTGGATACAAAATGGCTTCATGCTGATTATTATTATGGTATGCAAAGAGGCGTTGAATGCACTCTTGAGGATGGCACTTACTTTATCTTTGACGGAGAAAGCCTGGAATATTACGCAGCTAACGGAGAAAGAGTTAGTAGCAGATTTATTTATCTGGATAAACCCTTTGATGAAGTGATGGATGAATTTTTCGCTTCGCATGATGATGAATAATGAAATAGCGCGTATGATAAAAACACCGCTTCAACTCTGGCCGGCGGACTGAACGGAACGATCCGGTTTTCTGCCACACTTTAATATAACCCCAAACAAACACATTATATAATTATGAGCATCTAGCCCAGCCTGTCCAGGATCTTCTGCCATGCGGCTCTGCTTGCATCCGAAGGCATCCTGAGATCCCCCCTGGGAGATACCGCAACCGATCCCACCTTGGGACCGTCTGGCAGACAGGACCGCTTGAACTGCTGCGCAAAGAAACGTCTGTAGAATACCTTAAGCCACTTAAGGATAGTTTCTTTATCATATGTTCCTTCAAAGCTCCTGCAGGCTATGCGATAGATCTTGTCAGGTGCAAAACCGGCTCTCAGCATATAGTACAGGAAATAGTCATGAAGCTCGTACGGACCTACAAGATCCTCTGTACGCTGGGAGATCTCACCGTTTTCAGGCGGAAGAAGCTCAGGGCTCACCGGAGTATCCAGAACATCCCGAAGTACCGCTGACACTTCATCATTGCCACAGCTATCCGCATAATAAGCCACCAGATGACGGACCAGTGTCTTAGGCACACCTGCGTTTACACCGTACATGGACATATGGTCGCCGTTATACGTAGCCCAGCCAAGAGCCAGCTCACTCATATCCCCTGTACCTATAACCAGGCCGTTTTCCTTATTTGCCATATCCATAAGCACCTGCGTCCGCTCCCTGGCCTGACAGTTTTCATAAGTCACGCTATGGTCATTTTCATCATGACCGATATCGCTGAAATGCTGCCTTACTGACGCCGCTATGTCAACCGTTATGAGTTCACAGCCTAGTGCCTCCGAAAGCCTTACCGCATTTCCCTTTGTCCTGCTTGTCGTTCCAAAGCAGGGCATGGTAACAGCCTTAATACCCTTGCGGTCAAGCCCCGCCATATCAAAAGCCCTTACTGTTACCAGCAGTGCCAGTGTGGAATCCAGTCCGCCCGACACACCGATCACAGCAGTCTTTAAGCCGGTATGCTCGTATCTTTTCTTAAGTCCGTAACTCTGTATCGAAAGGATTTCTTCACATCTGTCCGCACGGGCAGCTGCATTTGAAGGAACAAATGGTGCCGGATCAAAAACACGCTCCAGTTCAGTTTCACATTTTTCCAGTTCAAATCCGACTCTTGTGAAACCATCTACAGCCTTAAGAGGAAAATCAAAAGTCGTCATCCGCCTGCGCTCACTTATAAGCCTCTTTATATCTATATCGGCTCTTGCGGTACCGGCCTCAAAACGTTTCGTCTCTGAAAGTATTCTTCCGTTCTCGGCTATGATGTTATGCCCCGAGAAAACCAGATCCTGTGTGGACTCTCCCTCTGCCGCACTGCAGTATACATATGCACACAGCAGCCTTGAGCTTGTCATTCCCACAAGTCCCCTTCTGTATTCAGCCTTGCCTACCGTCTCATTTGACGCAGACAGATTTACGATAATATTTGCACCCGCCATAGCCAGTGAGGTCGAAGGCGGATCGGGAACCCACAGATCCTCGCATATCTCGCAGCCCACAGCCAGCCCGTCTATCACATCAGACTGGAATATCAGATTTCCTCCAAAGGGAACGGTCTGTCCGGCAAAATCAACAAAAACCGCTTCCTCCTGACCTGCAGCAAAATGCCTCTGCTCATAAAACTCAGCGTAATTCGGAAGATACCTCTTAGGGACAAATCCTTTTATACCTGCGTGTGAAAAAACTGCTGCCACATTATACAACTTTCCGCAAAGCTCCATGGGAAGCCCTATGAAAACGAGTGCATCCACATCTGCAGTTTCCAAAACAATGCGGCAGAACTGTTCCTTTGCTTCCGTTATAAGAGTATCCTGAAGGAAAAGATCCTGGCAGGTATAGCCCGTAAGCACCAGCTCCGGCAGCACGATTATCTTTGCCCCCTTAGCCGCCTCTGCCTTTATAGCCTCAATACACATGCCGGCATTATATTCCGGATCTGCCACCTTTATCTTTGGTGTAACTGCCGATACTTTTATAAATCCGTGCTGCATGATTTTTCCTCCAAACTTAAGCTATTGCTGTTTTCTCCATCTTCAGAAAATGCATGTGTATATTATATACTAAAATTCCCCACTTGTTATATACCACTAACTTCCATGTACAGACTGCCTGACGCCGGTGCCGTTCGCAATGTTTACTTAAACACTATCAGGCATGGCTCTATCACACTTTCTTTGTGCACTCCCTTGCGATGAAAAAGATCCGCTCACTGTCTTTGGAAACCGGTACCTTCTCTGAAAGTACCTCTGTCTCATCCCCGTCAAATGCTTCGACAAATTCAAGTCCCGATTCCTCAATCAGCTGTTTTACCTTTTCATATTCATAGCCTCTCTGGAAATGGGTTTCTTCCTGCTTTTCATACAGCCCGTTTTCATTGCGGATAAAAAGCGTAAGGTCATACTCATTTACAGCCTTATCTTCATCATAAAAATTTTCCCAGATGAAGCTGCAGTCATCGCGATTCTCCGCAATGGTCATATCACCTATGACATCACGGTATTTATGAACCGTATTTATATCAAATAAAAATAAGCCGCCGGGATCCAGATAATTGTTCACAAGTTCAAAGACCCTTTTCAGCTCATTTTCTTCCAAAATATAATTAAGGCTGTCGCAGACACATACTACGGCACGCATTGTTCCGTAAAGTTCAAAATCCCTCATATCCTGACACAGATAGAGTATGTCATTTCCGGAGCTTTCCTTTTTAAGCTTTGCCTGCTCCAGCATTTCAGGCGAAAGATCCACACCGGTCATATCATATCCGGCAGACGCAAGCAGCTCTGTCATGGTACCGCTCCCGCATCCCAGGTCGAGCACCAGCCCGTCCTTTATGTCATAGTCATGCATAATGGAAATAATGCGTTCACTCCACTCTTTATACGGAACATCCTCCATCAATTCATCATATACTTCTGCGAAGCCTGTATACTCGTCCATCGAACTCCTCGTGCCTAATAAACAACTGTATTCTGCACAGACCGGAAAACAGTGCTAATTTACTCAGCCTTTTCTTCCTTCTTCACATCCCCGCCAAGGAAATATGCGATCACGCAACCTATTGCAAATGCAACAACTGCTGTAATAATCTTCAGGGCATTCAGCTCTGCAAAGATGTCTTTGTTCATAATGATGATTGCAAATGGTGATGCACTGATAAGACCTATTATGCACCAGTATACGATCAGCGCATATTTCTTAAAAAGGAATTCAATAAGCTTTGCAATGGCCACTATACCGATAAGTACACCTATCCCAAAGGGAAAGAGCACACCGACCCCTGCCATAAGCCCCGGGATATCCATATTCTTAAGTGCGCTTACCGTATCATTTATCGTTGATATTATGGGTTGATAGAAACCAAGGAGCATCATCATCATAGAACCGCTGACACCGGGAACAACCATGGTAGCTGCAGCTATGATACCTGCACCTACAAGCTTGAGTACTGTCAGAAGGCCAAAACTCAGATCCACATCCGCACCGGTCACCCCGTCAAGCAGCGCAAGTCCCACTACCAGAGCAAAGAAGATGATAAAGCCTGCTATATGACCTGCATTGAATTTTTTTCCTTTGATCTCTTTTATCAACATCGGAAGACCTCCGAGTATAAGACCGATAAAGAAAAGATTGGTCTGCACCGGAAGGATCTCAAACAGCCATTCTATGATCTTTGCCAGACCTACTATGCCAAGTCCCATTCCTATACCTATCGGCAGAAGCGTAATGATGCTTTTCTTAAACTCCTTAAAAATATTCGTAAGCGCAAAGATCAGCTTGTCATATATTCCCATGGATACCGCCATGGTTCCACCACTTACTCCGGGTATGACATTGGCTATACCTATCACCATGCCCTTTAAGATATCAAGAATAAATTTCATAATTTCCTCCCATTATATATATTACCTATACCACATCAATATTAAACGAATTAAGTATCTGCAGCTTTTGTGACAGACAGCGCCTTGTATTTAAGCATTATCGGCTGCGAGAGCACAATAACCGAATTCATTTACCATAACATAAATGTGCCAGTAGATACATGCTATCTTCCAAGATACTCCTTTAATGCAGCCAGCAACAGATTTGCTTCTTCGTCCGTACCCACGGTAATGCGCAGATAATTGTCTATCCTGTCCTGCTTAAAATACCGGACATAAATGTTTTTTCCACGCAGATAATTGAAAATCTCTTCCGCAGGCTTTGTCTCATGTGACGCAAAGATAAAATTGCTCTTTGAATCCGGAAATGAAAAGCCAAGAGCTGCCAGTTCCTTTTTCATGTACTCCCTGGTCTTTATTATCTTTGAAAGCGTCTGCTTAAAATACTCATCATCCTTTACAGCCTCTGTCCCCAGTTCCAGGGAAGGACGGTTCATTGTATAAGAATTTACAGAATATTTAACATCATTCAGAAATTTTATAAGCTTCGCATTACCTATGGCAAAGCCTATACGGAGTCCTGCCATTGCACGGGATTTGGAAAAAGTCCGGATGACCAGCAGGTTATCATATTTTGATACAAGTGACAATGCACTTGTCCCTTCCTCTGCAAAATCTATGTAGGCCTCGTCTATCATCACTATACTTTCAGGATTGGACTTTACTATATCCTCTATCATCGAAAGATCCTCAAGCACACCTGTAGGGGCATTGGGATTCGGGATTATGATGCCTCCGTTTTCCTGCTTATAGTCGTTGACATTTATCCTGAAATCCGGGTCAAGTGCAACTTTCTTATAGGGTATCTTATACACGTCTGACCATACCGGATAGAATGAATATGTTATGTCCGGAAAGAGTATGGGCTTGTCGGAATTAAAGAAAGTAAGGAATGCCATCGAGATGACATCATCCGATCCCACACCCACAAATACCTGATCCGAACCTACACCGTAGTACTCTGCCAGCACTTCCACAAGAGATGCGGCATCCGGTGCCGGATAAAGTCTTAAGTCCTCGTAATTCTCCATCTCCAAGAGCTTTTTAACTCCCGGTGCCGGAGGGTACGGACATTCATTCGTGTTAAGTTTTATTATCCTCTCTGTTGATTTAGGCTGCTCACCCGGTGTATAGGGAACAACCTTCCTTACATTTTTCTCCCAGCTCATCATTATTTCCTCTTTTGTATTTTTATATACTGTCACGCATTTCCCTCGCCCTTATCTTCTCGAATTCATTCTCATACTCGCTCTCATACTCAAAAAGATAGCTTTCATATGGATTTATTATCAGCGTATCCTTATAGGTTTTCAGCCTTTTGTACTCCCTTCCGTATGTTGCATGCACATGCCCATGCAAGAAATACCTGGGGGAATTCTTGTCCAACAGTTTGTTAAAGGCCTTAAATCCCGTGTGGGGAAGATCACTTCCATCTCCTATCCGAAAGGCCGGCGAGTGGGTGACAAGTATGTCAAACCCCTCATTCTTCCTTATTTTGGGCCACAGCCTCGTAACCCTCAGGTTCATCTCGTTCTGGCTGTACTGATACGGCCCCGGCTTGTACCTCATGGATCCACCGATCCCCAGTATGCGGATTCCCTGATATACATATATACTGTTCTCTATGCAGATGCAGCCTTCAGGAGGCGTCGTTTCGTATACTGCATCGTGATTTCCCATCACATACAGTATGGGCACATGCGCAAACGTCGCAAGGAATGTGAGATATGCCGGTTTCAGGTCGCCGCAGGATATTATAAGGTCGATGCCATCAAGCTTTCCCGGCCTGTAAAAATCCCAGTAATTCTTTGACTCCTTGTCCGCCAGTGCCAGTATCTTCACGCCTGTCCCTCAGTATCTTTCTTTATCCCCTGCACCTTGACAAGATCCACAGCCTCTTCCTTAAGCTCTGAAATATCCGGTATGTAACCTACTATATTGTCATTGAGCCAGTCGACGGAAACCGATTCTTTAGCGCTTAAGGACTGGCCGTCCTCACATCGCATCTCCCCATTCTGGTCAAAGATCGGTCCCGTGAAGGGATTAAGATCCATATCCCTTATATCTGCTCTGAAAGTTCTGAGCATTCTGACTACTCCTGCAGGAAGATTACGTGAATAGATTACATCTATCGCACCCGAGGACATTCCCCAGAAATAATTTAACGCCTGGTTCTCATACACATTTTCATCATTTTTATATCCGCCTGAGAGGATAGAATGAATGATCTCCTCATACAGCTTTCCCCAATGCCTTACGGGAACTGCCAGATTCGTATGAGTACCATCCTCATTCGGGATAAAAAGGCCAAACTCCTGTCCCTGGCTGACCTTGGCATTCAAATCTCTTCCCGATATGAGAGTAACATCATTTTTCCTGAATTCCTCAATTATATCTCTGTCCTTTACCATGGACCATTCAAGGAAAACCTTTGCCCTGGGATTTACTGTCTGTACCCCCAGCGCAAATGCATTTATCTCAGCAGTAGTACCATGTATGGGATAATCGGAAATATATCCTATGGAGCCATGCTCAAGCATAACCCCGGCTATAGTACCTATTATGAACTTGGCCTCATACATTCTCAGATAGTATGACCTTATGGTCTGGTGGGATAAGCTCATGGAACAGTTGAGTATCTTAACCTCCGGATGCCTTATGGCAGCTCTCAGCGCCGGTGATGCAAGCTTGGGGGAAGTGGCAAAGATTACTTTATTGCCTGCCTCAACCGCAGCGTCAAACACATCATCAGCATCATCCCCATCCACTCTTTCTATACTGGAAGTGGCTATCTTGTCACCGAAAGCATCCATTACATACTTTCTGCCCAGCTCATGTGAATAAGTCCAGGAAGACTCATTTGCACTCTTATCATGAATAAATGCGATCTTAAGCTGCTGTGTATTTCCCGGAAAAAGCTTCATGAGATTAAGTCTCTTGGGCTCACGGGTAGGATTCAGCACCAGCGTCAGTTCATCCCCTTTGTCATAAAGGGCAAATTCCCTCCAAAACCGTAGCACATCTGTCCTTATCTCAGCCTGTGACGCATCCTTTACTTCTTCATAATTAAAGATACTTAAGAAAAGACAGAGGGCATCCCCTACTGTTATATGGAATTTTCCTTCAGCCTTAGCTTTAAATTCCTTGGCAAAGAAGGTATAAAAAGCCCTGAACTCCAGTTCCTCATCCTTGGTCCATTTTATGATATTTCCATCCTCATCAGTCACCTGATATGTCTCGGAAATCAGCTTCTTAAAATTCCCCTCCCTGCTCATAAACAAGTAATTTATGCCTGTAATATCATAGAAATCCACAAATTCATAATAAAGCCTGCACTCCGGATCGTCCGTGCGCTTAGGCATCATGCGTGTCACACTTCCCTCTATGGTCACTGCCCCCATGTACTTTGACACGGATACACGCTTGTTGCCCTCCATAACATAGAATTTATTATTAAACTCATAAGCAACGATAGGGTCACGCATTCCCTCAGCTTCCATACCGTCATACAACTGACTCCACTTCATGGCAAACTCTGAGTTTTCATCCAGTATGGGCATAAAATTTCTGGCAAATGAAGCAGTACGACCGGCTGCATAAGTCCCCACTACCTGCTCTATCGGGATCTGAACCAGCCCTAAAGGAACCTGTGCCTCTATATCCACATGGGAAACGATCTCATCCAGCACCGGCAGATAAGGATACTCACCCTTGACTACGCAGGTGCGGTATTCCTTTTCCCCCATTTTCATTGCTTTTACATAATCAGATATCATTTTTATTAATTACTCCTTGGTAAACATAACAAATCATTATAACACATACGCTGAAATAAAGACAAACGCATTGGCCGACATGTGAAAGATCACGCAGAGCGCAAAGGTCTTCGACTGCCTGTAGATCAGCGCCATTATCATACCCATTATAAATGCGTATACTGCTACCACTACATTGCCATGTACCAGCGCAAAGAAGACTGAAGTGATAAGGACAGCCTGAGTTTCCCCGATAACTTTTTTTATTCTTCCATATGTCAGCCAGCGGAAGGTCATCTCTTCAAGCAGCGGGGACAGGAACACATACAGTATTAGCCCCGGTAAAAAAGGTTTTCCCGCATCAAAAGACAGCCCCTGCGTCAGACTGTCATCCGCCCTGAACATCTCGAGTATACCTGCCGCCAGTGAGTTAAGTGCTATGGCAGAACCTCCGCCTGCAACGAATGTACATAAATAAGTCACGATATTCTTGGGATTTACCGGATTGATCTTCTGCTCGACAGAGTCACTCTTTCTGAACAAAAGCCACAAAAGAACTATAGTCACAACATACGCAATGACACTGCACCACATTTCTACGGAGGAAGCATTTCTCCTGAACATGCCTGCCAGCTCTCCATTGCTGCGAGCCACATATAAAACAATACGCCTTGCTCCCCGTATAAGCAGGTTAAGTGTCACATAATACGCCGCAAAGGGCAGTATCATGTATACGGACCGACCGAAGGATGATTCAGTTAACTTAAATCTATTCTTATCCATAATTCCAAAAAAGCACCGCTGATGCAGTGCTTTTCAACTAAATTAATTTAGTTTCCTCCCACTCTGCCCGCCAGCATGGGATTTCCTGCTGATGGCAGAACTTCCGCTGCCCTATGTCTTGCAAAAGGATTCGGATCTTCTTCCTTGTTATCCTCCAGATCAAGCAGATCATCATCCAGGAAAGGCAGATCCTCCAGACCTCCATTCACGGCCTTATCGGTGGAATCCTGCTTATCCTCTTCCTTAGTATTCACCATCTCAAGCTCCTGAGTGGTGCCCGTTCCCTTGGCTTTCTTTCCCCTGCGTGACCTGGGCTTGCCGGATTTTGGAATCTCATCCATTACAACCGGCTTATCATTTCCCTCAGCCTTGGTCCTTTCGAGTTCCTCATTTCTGGCCCTTATCTCTTCATTGACCGACTCGGCAGTCCTTCGTTTCTGTGTATCTTCTGATATCACAGCTGCTTCTCCAGCTTGTACGGCTCCCGCAGCATTTTCCTGAGCTTTATCACTGCCCGCCGCCTGCTGTTCTTCTATTTCCGGTTTTTCCTGCTTCTTATCCTGGCCCACAGGTCTCGATATGACGCCGGCCGCTTCATCAGGAGCCAGAGTCCTTCCTATAATATCAGCTTTTTCATATTCTTTTTCAGAAACACTGTCAGTCTGCGACATCTCCGCAAAAGGAACATCTATATCAAGCAATTCTTCTGTAACTGTTATGCCCACTTCATCATCCTGTATCGCTTCATCACGGATAGCTCTTTCCTGCTCCTCCATGCGTTTTCCATCGGTCTGGAAATCCGAATAAGATCTCTCTTCCTCTTCCTTCTCCCTAAGCTCCTCTTCCTTCATACGGGCAGAAAGTTCCTTGAAGTGTTTGGTCATATAATCAGAAACAATAAGCACGATGCCGGAATCCAGCTTTCCCTCCTGAGCCATCTCATTCAGTATGCTGAGAGCTTTTTCAAGCGTAAGTTTCTTTTTGTAAGGTCTATCATCCGCAGTAAGGGAGTCAAAAATATCACAGACCGTTATTATTCTGGTCAACAGATCCAGCTGTCCATCCTTAAGTCCCCTGGGATATCCGCTGCCATCGATATACTCATGATGATTAGATGCAATGTCAACCACCCTGTCATACTTATCATAAAACTTGATCTTGGAAAGCATCTGTGCCGTATATGTGACATGACGCTTTACAACTTCCCTCTCTTCTTCCGTCAGTGTACCCTTGCGGATATGGAGTGAATATTTTTCATTCTCATCAAGATACGGTGTAATAGTACCATCGAAATCCTCATAGTACTTCTCGCCCATCTGATCAATGAAGGCTATCTGCTCATCAGTAAGAAAACCTGATGTATTCAGGGTATCCAGCTGATCCAGGAATTTTCCAAGCAGTTCGTCCTCCTCCTGCCAGAGCTCAATCTGCATCTTATGCTCCAGCATATCTATCTTGATACGGAGACGGATCTTCTCAAGCTTATTGCGCAGATCCGAATATTTTTCACCCAGACGCGTAGCCTTGTTCAGGATTTCACGCGGGGTTATCATCTTTCCTATATCATGGAGCTTCGCAGCCAGTAAAAGCTGTTCCTGCTCATTAGGTGTAATATATCTGTCAATAGCATCCCTTGTATACAGCACATTCATATAGTCCGTAATAGCCTGACAGTATCTGGCAACATGTTTCGTATGCTTGCCATTATAGGGAGTACGGGCGTCGATCGCGGTAGTCATACATTCCACAAAGGATCCTAACAGCTCCTCCTGATCCTGTATCAGGATCATACTTGTGAGTGTATTCGCCATCTGCGCCGTAAGCGACTTGACTAACTGCTCATAATCAGAGCTGAATGGTATGATATTGCGTTCTGCATCAAGGCAGTTGTATAGCATCATAACCCCTAACACCGATTGGTCCGGCTCAAGTATAGGGATCATCAGCACCGACTGGGTACGGTACTTATTCTCTTCGTCAAATTTCTTTATCTCAGTAATGTCAAAACGCTCGTCAAGATAAATATCCGGGATATTTAATAGATTTTCGGGATTATGGTAACAATAGGTAAAGATATCCGTATCATCAGGACCTGCCGCTATCTTGTCAGCCTCTATGCTGCTCTTTTTACTGTCAGCATCCAGAGTACGGTTTATGTCCAGCAGATGCTTAAGAGAGCCTTCCGCTTCGATGTAAAGTGACCCCCCATCCGCGTCCGTGAAATCAATGCACTTGTCCAATATCATATCGAACAAAGCCACGAAATTATTTTCCGTAGCAATACGATAGCCTAAGCTGAGTAATTCCTCAATATCCGGTGTTATCTGCATAAACTCTTCCTGTCTTCAGTGTGTCGCACTAAATGTACTAAACACGCTCCCCCATCGTGTAATTATAGCAGACTGCCTACAGGCTATCCATAGCTATTTATAGCAAAATAATCTTGTTCAGTGCAAAAGAGTAAATCACCCTGCGCCCCACTCTTTTACCGCTTATCTGTTCCAGCGCCTCTGAATATATCTCCAGCTGTATTTTATACCTGTCAACCAGCTGTTCGACAGATTTTACCCGGTCTGTTTTGTAATCAAGAAGTGTGAGTACCCCGTCCTTTTCAAAGTAGGCATCTATCACGCCCTGAACAAGTACTGACTCCCCCTCCGGAAAATGCTCATCAAAACGCCTTGCCGGTACCGCGTAGAAAAACGGCTGCTCCTTATAAAGCTTTCCTGCATTTGCTGCTTCTGACATCTCTCCCGCCAGCTCCTGTCCGGCAAACAGTGCTATATCAGAAATTCTTATGCTTTTTGCCGCGTTTTCTGTCATCTTGTTATCAGTAACAGCTTTATCCAGAGTTTCTTTTATGATTTCCTCCAGAGAGGTACCGCTCTCTGACAGTCTTTCAAAGGGCAGCAGTTCCATTGCCTTATGATATGCTGTTCCTCTTCCTGCTGCATCAGTGTGTTCTTCGCCGGCAAAGAGAGGAATATATGTATCCGGCTCCTTTTCCTCGAACATATGAGCTTCCAGCTCATCATCGTAGGCGGCTTTTTTAAGCTCTGATACAGTAGTTTTTGTAAAGAGTCCCTGAAGAGATGGATAGCCGTAACGATACTCGGATTTTTTTTCAAGAAGCTCCAACAGCTTAGGATCAGGCTTAATATCAGACATAAGCAGTTCTCTTGCTGCTTCTATAGCCTCATCTCCCCTCTCCACAATGCTCACTGCCAGGTCTTTTTCTGAAAGATCTATTTCATATTTTTTTTCCGAAACATCAGTCATATTAATCACATAACGGATCATATCCATGCAGTTCTTTGCTTCCTCCGGCCTGCAAATATCCCTGGGTGAGCCGTCTTCATTCAGTTCTTCAACATCTGTTATTATAAGTTTTTCCTTTGCGCGGGTAAGTGCAACATACAGTACTCTCAGTTCTTCTGCAATTGCATCCTTTTCCAGCTTTGATGCAAAAGACATGTACTTTAAGCCCTTTCTGCTTATGCGTTTTACCGGGTCGATTGCCTTGAGAGCCACCCCCAGTTCAGAATCCACAAGACAGTGACCGCTGGAATCCTTCTGATTGATTTTTTTTCTTAAGTTTATTACGAATACGACCGGAAATTCCAATCCTTTGCTTTTATGTATGGTCATAAGACGTACTACATTCGCATTTTCATCCAGTATTCCGGCTTCACCATAGTCCACTTCCTTTTCCTTTAGTCTGGAAATATACCTTACGAAATGGAAAAGTCCGTAATAGCTGGTCTTTTCAAATTCTGCAGCCCGCTCCAACAACATACTTATATTTGCCCTACGCTGATCACCATCAGGCATTGCTGTGATACCAGCAATATAGTTGCTCTCGGCAAGCAGCCTGTCCAAAAGCACCCGTATGGATACAAATCTTGCCATATCCCTGTGTCTGTCCAGCCATTCCAAAAAAGCTGCACATTTTTCAGGAAGTCCCGCAATATCTTTATTCTCAGGCAATGATGCATCTGCCTCAGCAGCCTCAGACAGGATATCATAAAGACAAAACTGTCCTCCGTTCTGCCTGCTCCATCCCTTAAGTATTGCCATATCTTCATCTGAAAGCACAGCTTTAAAAGAAGTCACTGTGCTGTACAACGGTATATCCTGTCTGGGATTATCCAAAGTCTGGAGAGCATTCATCACCAGCCTGATCTCTGTCGCGGAAAAATAACCTGTCTTGCTGCCATAATATAACGGTATCCCCAGATCATCAAAGATTTTTTTCACCACATCTTCGTTTGCCCTTGACCTTTCAAGGATCACTATATCCCGAAACTCCACGGGGCGCATTTCGCCGCTTTCCTTATCCTTTACCCTAAACCCCTGTTTCATAAGTTCAAGGATCTTAATGCCCACCAGCAAAGCTTCGTACTCCGCCCTTCCTTCAGCCAGCATGGCATCTTCAGCCTTCCCTGCTGATACATCGTCACCGGAATCATTCCCCTCTGAAGCATTTGCAGCCAAGTCTCCCCCATCTGCACCTGCCAGCCTTCTCCGCCTTGAGGAAAGCCGTCCTTTTTCCAGTGATAGGTGCAGGAGTTCGCTTTTATATACATCTTCAGTATCATCAGGATAGTCTGCCCCTACATAAAGCTTAGCCCTGTCATCATAGTCTATTTCAGCAAAATCCTTATACATGATGCGTTCAAACACATCATTAACAAAATCCAGCACAGTATCCCTGCTTCGGAAATTCTTATTAAGATCTATCCTTCTGTCCCTGCCCTCATCTGAAAAGCTTTCATATTTTCCAATAAATATCTCCGGTTTGGCATGTCTGAATCGATAGATGCTCTGTTTGACATCCCCCACCATAAAGTAGTTATCATCCCTGGCTATGCTCTTTATAATGTATTCCTGCACCAGATTGCTGTCCTGATACTCATCTACAAAAATATATTTAAAATAATCCCTGTACTCAAGCGCTGCCGGTGAAGGAACCATATCACCATCTTTTTCCTCTAACAGTATCTGCAGAGCAAAGTGATCCATGTCCGCAAAGTCTATTACATTTTTTTCCCGCTTCTTTTTTCCGAATCTTTCAATGAAGCAGAGTACCAGACGGATCAGTTCTGCAGTATTATCCGCCGATGCCCTGTAGGAGCTCATTATTTCCTCATCTGTCAGCAAAAATCGCCCTCCCAGGTCATCAACAATTTCCCTGGCTGAATCCAGATAATCTTTGGCCTTTTTGGTGATATCCTTATTCTCCCCTTTTGATCCGGCAGAGGACAGTTTCTGCTTTTCATATGATCCATACAACCGCCGCTTTTCATCATAATCCACAGCCTTATGCATAGACTCAAGCAGCGATTTAAGGTCCTGCAGCACAGGAAGATAGCGCTTCGGGCCTCCCTCAAGTCCAGCTAACTCCATAGCTTTTTTCACATGGTCTAAGCCCGCCCTGATATCTTTATCAGTATCCCTTAAAAGTTCAGTAAACCAGCGGCTGTTCTTTACATCCGAAACAGTAGCCGCTTCATTTTCCTCAAGAGCTTTTTTTAACCATTTCTCAGGAAAAGGCTCTGAGTTTGCCGCCTCAAAAAGAGAGAAGATCATCTTTTCAATAATCCCCTCATTTCCTTTTACCTCGTAGCTTTCCACAAGGTTTACAAAAGCCTCATCCTGTCTGGCATACTCTTCCTCAAGGATTTCCTCCAGCACATCCTCCTTAAGCAGTGTCCGCTCAGCCTCATCCATTGCCCTGAAGCCGGGATCTAATTCTATTGCACTGAAATGATTTTTGACCACAAAAAGACAGAAACTGTCAATAGTTGTAATCTGAGCATTATGAAGCAGTGTCTCCTGCTTAGCAAGATGCATATTGTCAGGGGCTTTTTCCATTTCTGCAGCGATAGCACTGCCTATCCTTTCACGCATCTCTGCTGCTGCCGCCTTAGTAAAGGTAACTATCAGCATACTGTCAATATCTGCCGGCTCTTCAGGATCATTTATTAGAGATACTATCCTCTGCGTCAGTACCGCTGTCTTCCCACTTCCCGCTGCTGCAGAAACCAGGAGATTTGAATTTCTGGCATCTATGACTGCCTGCTGTTCTTCTGTATATTTAACCTTCCCCATTTTTTTCTCCGTTCCCACACACTTTTGCTTTTGCTTCAGTTTCTCCAAGTTCCATTTTTCTGCGCTCATACCCTCTTATCCTTGCATCAAAACCGCAAATTTCTCTGTAAGAGCAGAATTTACAGTTATCCTCCATAGGAGATATATCTTTCTTTCCGGATAATATCTCCTTTCCGGTATCATCAAGCTTTTTAGCAGTAAAATTCATCATAGCCTTCATCTCAGCTTCTGAAAGGATAGTCGAGCCGCTATAGGGCGTGCCATCTTTCTTGAGACGCAGTTTTATCGTGTCTGACCTGCCTGTTTCCTTTAGACGCTTGTCAAGTGCAGGTACTGCCTCTTCTGTAAACCACCCGTCCGGACGCAATGCATCCTTAAGAAAGTTTTCGCAATACTCTTCATACGAAGCTTCATCTTTTTCATCAAAAGGCACCAGTGGATCCTTAAGTGTAAAATAGAAAAATGCTGCCGGTACTGCTTCTTTCTTTCCCTCCTTTGACAAAAACCGGACCGCCTCTTCCAGATAAAGCGGAAGCTGCATCCTTATACCGTAATAAAGCTCTGCAAACTTAAATGTGTTTTCACCTGATTTATAGTCAACAATCTTCACAAACTTCTTATCATCAAAGTCACAGGTATCTATGCGGTCAATCGTTCCGGTGATGCTGAGCTTTCCGGAAACTATCCCATCACTGCCTGCTTCAGCAGAAGCCTTATCGGCAGAAAAATTACTATCTGAGATTTCTCTTGTAAACTTTCTCTCGTATTCAACAGGCTTAAAATCACTTTTTGACGCCTGATAGCAAAGCACGGATGCGCTTCTGCCCGCTATACGGCGGACCCTTTTTAACTGGTATGCGGTTTTTGCATCCTGGTACAAGGTTTCCTGCCCTACTTCAGCAGCGATCTGCTTAAGTATATGGTCTAGCAGCTTATCCAAAAATTCCCGGTCCACATCTCCCCAGTCCATCCCTTTTTCCTTAAGTATTTCCCCCAGACGCTGAAAAATACCATGATATATGATGCCCGTATCCCTGGAGTCTATGGCTGATGTTTCACGCTCATTTAACCGCATTCCAAACCTTAGGAAATGTGAATATGGGCAGCCTGCAAACCCCTGAAGGCTGCTTGTACTTTCCTTTAGCATATTTCCATACAGCATGGCCACCGCTTTGGGTGAAAGCGGATTTGATGCGTATTTAATAAAAGCTTTATCTATGAGCTCGTTACATAGTTCAGGCTCCTTATTTCTGCACCGTACAAGCAGCGTACGCAGAAATCCCGCCTCTTCATCGCTCAAACTTCCGGCGGCATACCTGTTCAGAAGTCCGGGTAAAAGCCTTGCTTCCCCCCTCCCACCAGGCATAAGATCTGCGCCAGACCGTTCCGAAGCTGATATTTCCTTAAGGCCCGGAAATATCTTTTTAATCTGTGCTACCAGATATGAAGGGCGCAAGCTCTCCCCCATGCTGTTCATGCGTGAATATGAAAGCACCAGTCTTTCAGATGGCCTTGTCATAACATGATACATATATAATCGCTGGATATACATTTTCTGTCTCGGTGTCGGAGCCAACTCGAATCCGGATCCTGCAAGAAATTCCCGGTCCAGGTCAGAAATAATCCCCCCCGACGAGTTTGATGCCGGCACTATTCCGTCATTGAGCCCCGCTAAGAACATCACCTTTACAGGCTTAAATCTGGTCCTCTCAGTATCTCCGATCACTACCCTGTCCACATCCAAAGGGATCACGCCTACTCGCAGTTCCGATATGCCGGCCTTTATTATCTCCGTGTACTCGTCAATATCCATGGGCTCATCCCCAAGAAGGGCATGGATCTGTTCCAGAA